>DATDHK010000541.1:0-6204 GCA_036521635.1 Bryobacteraceae bacterium
CCTGATACAGACCGACGAAACCAGGACTCAATCCCGCGAACGCAGCGTCGTTACAATTTTCCAGGGCGACGGGCAGGTTTGGACGGAAGCACACCTGCACGCCATTTATTACCGCGAGAGGATCGGCTGGCGCGGCTGCACCCGTTTGAACCGGGGGAGACGTCTGCCCGAATCCGATGGTGTAAATCACGACGACGTCGCCGCTCTTCGCGGGATGGGTTGGGATGCCGGTCAAGACGGCGTCGGGCGTGGTCATGATGGCGTACGGTCCGCCATTGAGCAGAATGAATCGCGGCGCGGCGGCGGCGATGGTCACGGAGATGGAATTGCCGCGTTGTCCGTTGCGGTCCACGCGAACGACGGCGGGACCGCGCGGTACTTCGAAAGGAACCTGAAAATCGATCTGGCCGGCGGAGGTGAAATACAACGGGGCTGCCAGATCGTTCACGAAGACTTGTGTGCCGGCGAGATTTTTTGGCAGAGGAACCGAGCCGGCCAATTGCGGATCGCCGAGCGTGAACTGATCGCCGAACACGGCCGCGATGTCGCCCTGGGCGAGCGCTTCCCGGGAGGCGAACGTTCCGTTATTGACCGCTCCGCCAACAAACGCAACCGGCGCGGATTGCGCGGCCACGACCAATTGAACGGGAATGGTCACGCTGCCGTTAGCGGCGTTGCTGGCCACTGTTACGGTACCCAGATATGTATTCGCCGAGAGTCCCGTGGGATCGGCGGTTATGCCGATGGCGGCGCCGTTATTCACCGATGCCGCCGAGAGCCACGTGCCTGTAGCCGCCGTTGCCGTGACGCCGGAAATGCTGAGCGTTCCCTGTCCGCCGTTAGACACCGGAACCGGCGTGGTTAATTTCGTGGTGCTGCCTTGGACCACGCGAAACTGCACGGTGGAAGTGCTCGCTTGAATGATCGGCTGAGTGGTGATGTGCATCACTACGGGGAACGTCTTGTTGTCGGGTGAGAAAGGCGTTGCACCGGTCAATGCGACGCTGCCGTTCGAATCGCCGACGCCCATGCCCATCAGCGCAGTGGCGGTCACTTTGTAGGGGACGTTGAACTGGAAGGTGCCGTTGCCATCCACGGCGATGGAAAGCCATGGTCCGCCGGTAGTGCCGGTGGTTACCTTGCCGGCTGTCGTGAAACTGCTCGAAGCCGATCCGCCGGGCGGAAGAAAAAACTCCAACTTGTCGGGAATACTTCCGCCGATTTGAACCGTGACGGTCACGAACTGCGGCGCGTCGACGGCGTTCGGATCACTAATCGTTACGACGCCGGTGTATGTTCCTTTCGCGAGCGCTGAAGTTTGCAGCGCGATTTGAACCGGCATGCAAACGCTCGCGAGCGAGCAGGAATGTTGCGCGCCAAGGCTGGCGGCGAGCCAGGTAACGGATGACGAAGTTTGCAGGCTCAGCGCGCCGTCGCCCGTGTTGGCGGTATCCACAATTTGAGTGGGGCCATTCGCTCCGGCCGCTACCGGTACGGAAAATGCCGTCTGGGTGAGTGCGAGTTTGGGGGCCGCGTTTAGAATGGCGGCAGAGGCGAGGATGAGAAATAACAGACCAAAACGGTTCTTAAAAATCACTGCGAGTGCTCCTTTTCGGACATTTCATTTTAGAATCGGCCAACGGAAAATAGAGTGTGGCGATGGGGGGTTGGACGCGAGGACGCAAATTCGATTGCAGGTCGTTAGCCAGTCGCTCAAAGTTATGATTCCGTGTATACAAAGAAATCGAATGGGATCGGTTTTGCCACAAGTACTGAGGCAAGCGTAAACAGACGCTTCTTTTTCACAGTAACACTAGATGCGGATCTGCGCCGCCGGATCGGAAGTTCGCGATGAGGTCAACGGCGGGGATGGCTGCGGCATCGGGGGATACCGTGGAGGTGGCTGGTGATTGGTGGTTGGTGTCCGGTCATGGGATTGGGTTCGTTTTTCCACGTTTTTTTTTGGTGACCCCGGGATTGGAATCGCGGAGGCGGGGGAATAATCGTCGGACAACACTACGGTGCGGGCGGAATCTATTTTCCTGAGTGGACATGAGTGCTCCTTGCTTCTACCTGAATGTTAGGGCGGGCGGTGTAAGGAGACACCGGTGGGATTTTGGATGTGTTGGAAATGGGGGAGATTGAGGTGAGCGAGTGGCGTGAACGTCGTCGGTGCTGCTTCGCGGTTCCGGCCTGGAGGGCAATCCGTCGGCCATCGGCAAGCCTCAAGACGAGTCTCGACGCGGCAGTCCACCTCACAGAGTGTCCGCGCCACGTCGCGCCGACTCGTCGGAGTTTACTTAGAATCGCCGATTTGAAAGTCGGCTTTCAGGAATTGCCAATCGGGCAGCTCATATACCCGCAGCTTGGTTGGGACGTCCACGCTCACTTGCTTCATTTCGTTGGGGCCTAGCGCGGGAACTTTTGTGGAAAAAGTTATGAGCGGCGGGTCGCCAGCTTTCGCGGCCGTGGTGCCCAGGCTCACGTCCAGCGCCACGTCGCCGACGTCGGCCTCGGAGTGGTTCACCACGCCGAATTGCACCTGAAGATGGCCCGGGCTCTTTTCGTTTGCCCGGATACCAACGAGCTCGATGTACTTGGCTAGCGGATTCGATTTGTTGGAGGCAGTCGTCCGGGTGGGAACGGACGGGGCGGGCTTGGGTTGTTTGTCCGTCGAAGGAGGGGAACATGCCGCCAGCGACAACATGCAGAGCACGGTAAACCACGGCTTCATGAACCTAATCATAACCTGAGGACGAGTGAAAATCGGCTTTCTTGAAACCCTCAAACAGCCGATTTATCAATCGGCGGCAGGTTATCAACCTGCCCTACATTACCTTGCTATTTCGCGACTCGATTGAGACTGGGCTAGAACACGGGGAACACGCGGAAAACCGAGGCTATGAAGGAAACTGGACCGGTGGTGCGTATCCTGCTTTTTCTGCATCCTGGCGGCTGGTGAGATAATCAGGTATAAGTACCATGTTCCAAGCCATCCGGGAACAGATCCAAACGGTTTTCCGGGGAGATCCGGCGGCCAAAAGCGCGGTCGAGATCTTCTTCTGCTATCCGGGTTTCCACGCCATTCTGCTGCATC
The DNA here is from genome assembly GCA_036521635.1 of Bryobacteraceae bacterium. Lineage (GTDB taxonomy): Bacteria > Acidobacteriota > Terriglobia > Bryobacterales > Bryobacteraceae > Palsa-89. The sequence continues at coordinate 3,098 of DATDHK010000541.1, forward strand.
GGCTGGGCCACAGGCTGCATGGCGCGGGCTTCACTCTTGCGGCGCGCATCCTTTCGCAATTTATCCGGGCCGCTACCGGGATCGAGATTCATCCGGGCGCGCAAATCGGGCGGCGCTGTTTCATCGATCACGGCGCGGGTGTGGTGATCGGTGAAACAACGGAAATCGGCGAAGATGTTTTGATGTACCAAGGCGTGACGCTGGGCGGGACCGGCAAGGAGCGCGGCAAGCGGCATCCGACGATCGGAAACGGCGTGGTGATCGGCGCGGGAGCGAAAATTCTGGGCAACATCACGATCGGGGCCAATACCAAGGTCGGCGCCGGGTCGGTGGTGATCCATTCAGTTCCCGCCAACTCGACGGTGGTCGGCGTTCCGGGACGGGTGACGCGCGCGCGAGTGGATACCGGCGACAATCTCGAGCACGGAAATCTGCCGGATCCGGAAGGGCTACTCATCGACGATCTCACGCGGCGAATCGAGCAGCTCGAAGAGCAGATTCGGTTGCTGGCCGAGGAAAGATTGGCTGAGCGGCGGTGATACGCGGCTGTTCTGTTTGGCTCTTTTGCCCGTTGGTTCTCTGTGCCGAAGTTCCCGAGAAATACACGTACTGGGTTGAGCCTTGTACGCGCGCCGAGTCGGGATGCGTGGTAGGCGACCGGCAATTGGCAGGGTGGGCATTACGGGCCTGGCAAAAAGCTTCGGCGGGAACGCTTGAGTTCATTCCGGTAAAGGACCGCGATTTGGCGCGCATCCGCGTGTTTTGGGCGACCGCGGAACAGGGGAAGTACGGTGAGGCGCGGCCCATTGTGGTGGACGGCAAGCGGGGCGCGGAGGTTTATGTGCGGCCTGCGCCGTTTAGATTTTACGAGGACAGAGTATCGCGCGACGCCGTGGTGTATTTAACTTGTTTGCACGAGACCGGGCATGCGTTGGGGTTGCCACACACGGCTGTGTTTAGCGACATCATGTACAGTTTCCAATATGGTGGGAACATTCCGGAATATTTCGAGCGATACCGGCGGCAACTGCGGACGCGGTCGGATATTGGGAGTCATGCGGGGTTGTCGGAGGCGGATCGGAGAGCGGTGAGGGAGATGTCAGCGAGGCCGTGAAGAAGTTTGCATGCTTACTTACAAAATGATTGACTCTGCACTTTGATCAAACCGCAACACAGATCGGTAGGGCTTCGCGCGCACGCTCAATCTCTGCCGCCAGATCCCGCGGCGGCGTTGGCGTTTCCAAAATCAGCGGAATATTAACCGGAATCAAGTGAGCTACCTCGCGAAATGCAAGTATCGATGCATAAGACATCACGTCATGCTTGCTGCTGGTGTTAACTTCGCTTACATGAACTTGGCGGAGCTTCTGGCGGAACGCCGTGAGCAAAAAGTACGCTTCGGTCATCGTGCTATCGAATTGGCGCGCGTGTCCAATATCGAAACAAAAGGATGCATCGGGCACCGAGTCAAAAACCCGGAGCAGCTCACCAACTGAACGGCCGATCGGTTTCCGCTTGTCCATGTTTTCTATACACAGGCATGCACCCAATTTGCGCCATAGCCTGTGATCATGGATTGCGTCCGGGTGGACAATTACCGGCCAATCCCGATCAACGATCGTTTGAAGCAGGTCCACCACTTGGGATTCGTGCTCTTGAGGAAACAAACTTGGCGCATGCACTGACACATAGGTGAACTGTGACAAGTCAAGCGAATCCACCGCGGCGACCAACGGTCCGATCTCTACTTCACGCAATGCGGACAATTCGACAACTTCGATTTTGGTTTCGTGGAGCATGCCCAAGCCCTTATGAAAGTCGGCGCAGGCGAGGGCCCCCGTTGAAAAGCCAATTGGTCTCATTAGAAGACTCCGTAAAGCCTTGTGAGTTCGTACAGACCGGACTGCCGGTCGAAAAACATTGCAAGTAATCCATCACGAAAGCGGTGACTTAGTTCACGAACGTCTTTATAGACCGAGTCATCATCCTGTTGTTCGGGAAGCAGGTGTTCCAGATGTGAGCGCTTATCAGCATCGGCAAGGGTGCCGAGGAAACCGTTATAAGCGCCCAGCAGGCGATCGGCAGTGTCGTTCAGATGCGGGTGCCGCAAGAGGGCACCGCATAGGATCTCGAGTGGCGGGCGCTGAAGCATGGCGCGAAAAAACTCGATAGCGCGTTTTGAAGCATCGGGCCCGTCGAAGAACGTAGCTCGTTCCTTATTGTCAAACTCCAGGTGCCAAACGAAACAAGCAAGCAAACCGGAAACGTAGATAAGTTTCCGCGACATCCTCAGCTTTATGTTTCGTATCGCTTCGCCTTTTTTGCGCTCTGGTTCGCCGCTTGTACGCGAAATCTACGGCCATGGTCCGCCAATATCGCGCTAGATCGTTTAGTAGGAATCGCGGAACGCGAAAGTTCGTATCCTTGGAAACGAAACGAGCATCTTCCAGAATGTACCGGCTGAGAATGTGCTTTACGACGCGATCATATGCCTCCCTTCGGCCGATTACCGTTGACTCGAGCAGCAAAAGGATACGCTGGGTAGTGTTTTTATTCGTATCATCCTCTCCGCCGATCAGATGCACGAGCTGGTGACTCCAGGCTGTGCCGCCGAATGTGGCTTCCGGACCCACCTTCTTCTCGCTATGAACGAAGACAATCTCAGCTATTTTCCGTGCAACACTAAGGTGCTGCGTATCCGCGAATCCATCTACCAATAGCGTCCAGTCTATATCACTACCGGGTGTAAACTCATCGCGCGCTAAAGATCCGAAAACCACAATACTCGTATCCGCGGAATCATCGCCGAACAATGCCTCGCGCAATTCCTTCCGCTTTTTAACGGCTCGCTCCCGTGCGGTCTTAAGATGTGGCCACTCAGTACCAAGCTTACGTTGAAGCGCCACGACCTGGGACTCGGGTTCGTACATCGACAACTGGTCCATTGGCGGTGAAGTTAGACTCTAGCACACCGGCAATATCGTCGAAGGCTCATTTGTTCGAATGGACTGGCCTCGGCACAGTCCACTTTGCACCATCAGCAAATGTACGCCCACGAGGGCTCGCCACCGAAGCTCCATGACCGGACCCGCTTAGTTGATATCCCA
>DATDHK010000542.1:0-6858 GCA_036521635.1 Bryobacteraceae bacterium
ATTACCGTGCTGGACGATCCGGCGAGCGAGCACAGCGACCGGCCGTCCGGTGAATTGGACGCCTTGAGCGGCTTGACGCGCGACGAAAGAATTGAGTCCTTGAGAAAGGCCGTGCTCACGTTGCCACCGGCTTATCGCGAAGTGGTGGTGCTGTGCGATTTGAACGAGATGGAATACGCCGAGGCGGCTGGCGTCCTCGGATGCGCAATCGGAACCGTGCGGTCGCGCTTGCACCGGGCGCGCACGTTGCTGATTGAGAAAATGCGGGCGGATGAAAGGTGTCCGGCATGAATGAGAACGAACAAGAATTGCTGAACGCTCTGCGGGGGCTGGCGGCGGATGGGCCGCGCCAGGCGCCCCCGCATGTAGAGGAATTTTTGGTGGCGGAGCTTCGCCGGCGATCCCACGCCCGGCATGTCCGGCACGGCAGGATCTGGTGGAGCGTTTCCGCGGTTGCGGCGATTGCGGCGGGAATGGCCGTGCTGATGTGGATGCGTCCCGCGCCAGCTAAGTCTACGTTTGCAGTAGCACGCGTCAGCGTTCCAGAGTTGTCCCGGCCGGTGGAGACTGTGGTCGTGCCCGCCGTTCAAAAATCTCAGGCGATTCGAAGCGCGCGCGTTCGGCCGGTAAAAGCAGCCGTCAGCTTTTATGCGCTGCCCTCCGCCAGTGAATTGCCGCCAGCCGAAAACGCCGTGGTGGTTCGAGTTCAATTGCCGATGTCGTCCCTGCGCCTGATGGGTCTGCTGGTAAGCGAGGAAAGTTCCGCGGAACGGATTCAGGCGGACGTTTTGGTGGGCCAGGACGGCCTGGCTCGTGGAGTTCGATTTGTACAATAGCAAAGCATTTTAAGGAGATGAAGATGACTCAGTTACGTTTAACTTTCGCGCTCGGTGTGTTATTGAGCGCCGGTGCATTCGCTCAAGAACCGCATCAGGGTCCAGGGCAGATTGGATTCTCTTTCCAGGGCGGCGACTTCGTGTATCTACGGACCGAAGGCGGCATGGAAAACAAGATCGTAAAGAATTCGCCCTATTCGGCGCAGTCCGTTTCGGAATTCACGCAGACGCTGGCGGACGGCAATCGTATCCACCGCACCTCCAGCGGATCCATTGCCCGCGACAGCGAAGGACGCACCAGAAGAGAGCAGGCGATGACTGCTATCGGGCAAATGAGCGGGTCCGCCGAAACGATGAAGTCCGTCATGATTCACGATCCGGTGGGGGGCACAACTTACTCGTTGGAACCGCATGCCCACACGGCCCACGTGTCGCACAACACCACGTTCAATGTCCGTGCCGCGGTGGAGAGCATGGTCAAAGAGAAGATGTCCGCGGAAGCCATGGCGAAGATGAAGGTGCGTTCCAGGGTACCGGAGCCGAACACCAAATCCGAGGAATTAGGTTTGCAGGTCATGGAGGGTGTCAGCGTGCAAGGCAAGCGCGTGACTCGAACGATTCCCGCCGGTGAGATCGGCAACGACCGTGCGCTGGAGATAGTCACCGAGACGTGGTTTTCGCCGGAATTGCAAGTAGTGGTCATGAGCCGGACTACCGATCCGCGCAGCGGTGATTCGGTTTATAAATTGACGAATGTTAGCCGCGCGGAGCCGGACCGATCGCTGTTCGAAGTGCCGGCGGACTATCAGGTCAGGGAAGAGGGCAGGGGTGGAGCGGGCGTCAACGTGATGCGGCGCGCGCCGAGGCCGGAAGAATAAACTGGTTATGTAGGGCAGGATGCCATCCGGGATGCCATCCTGCCCTACATTGGTCCCGCTACACTTGATGGCATGCATCCTTCCCGCCGTCATTTTCTTGCCGGATCTCTTGGTTCTCTCGCGCTGTTGTCCGCCCAGGACAAGGATTCTCAAGCGCAAAAACTTCTCGCCCAGATGACGCTCGACGAGAAGATCGGCCAGATGACTCAGGCCGATCAAATGTTTTTGAAGAGCATGGACGACATCGAGAATTATCATCTGGGCTCGCTGTTGAGCGGCGGCGATTCGGATCCCAAATCCGGAAACGATCTCGGATCTTGGACCGATCTCTACGACAACTACCAGTCGCGCGCGTTGAAAACCCGCCTGCGCATTCCGCTGTTGTATGGCATCGACGCGGTTCACGGCCACAACAATGTGCTGGGCGCGGTTATCTTCCCGCACAATATCGGGCTGGGCTGCACGCGGAATCCGGACCTGGTGGAGCGGGCCGCGCGGATCACGGCGGAGGAAGTGCGCGCCACCGGAATCAATTGGGCCTTCGCGCCGTGCCTCACCGTTCCGCAGGACATCCGTTGGGGCAGAACATATGAGGGCTTCAGCGAATCGCCCGATGTGGTGAAATCGCTCAGCGCGGCTGCGGTGCGCGGATTTCAAGGCGGCGCGTTGGATCATCCATTGTCGGTGTTGGCGTGCGCGAAACATTTTGCGGGTGATGGCGGCACTACATTTGGAACTGGCATGCAACGTCATCCGCTCGATCGCGGAGACACGCGTGTGGATGAGGCGACTCTGCGGAAAATCCATTTGGCCGGTTATCTTCCCGCGATCCAGGCTGGCGTCGGCTCCATCATGCCGTCCTATAGCAGTTGGAATGGCGTGAAGTGCTCGGGAAATACGCATCTCCTGACCGACATCCTGAAGAAGGAATTCGGCTTCAATGGGTTTCTGATTTCCGATTACAACGCGCTGGACGAGTTGCCGGGCAACAGGAAGGAGCAGACCGCGCAATCCATCAATGCCGGGATGGACATGGTGATGGCGCCGCAGAGATATCAGGAGTTCTTCAAGGCGTTGAAGGACGCGGTGAACGAAGGCAAGGTTCCGATGACGCGCATCGACGATGCGGTGCTTCGCATTTTGCGCGTGAAGTTTGCGATGGGGTTGATGGATGCCAATCGCTCGACGCTCGCCGACCGGAGCTTGCATAAGTCCTTTGGCTCGGCCGGGCATCGGGCGGTGGCGCGCGAGTGTGTGCGGCAATCCATCGTGGTTTTGAAAAACGAGAATAACGTGCTGCCGTTCGCGAAATCTACCCATATTCACGTGGCCGGGAAATGCGCCGACGATATCGGCAATCAGTGCGGCGGCTGGACGATAACCTGGCAGGGCAAAAGTGGAAACGTGATCCATGGGACGACGATTCTGTCGGCGATCCGGAGCGCGGCAGGGCCCGCCGCCACGATCACGTACTCGCAGGATGGAAGCGGTGTGACAGGCGCAAAAGCCGGCATCGCGATTATCGGCGAGCGGCCCTACGCGGAATTTCACGGCGACCGTGCCGATCTTAATCTCGCCGCCGAAGACGTGGCAGTGGTGGAGCGGCTAAAGAGGTCGGGCATTCCAGTGGTTGTCGTGCTCGTTTCCGGCAGGCCTTTGCTGATCGACGCGATCGTTGGAAAAGCTGATGCGATCGTCGCCGCGTGGCTGCCTGGAACCGAGGGCGCCGGAGTAACGGACGTGCTATTCGGCGACTACAAACCAACCGGCCGGCTCTCTTTCACATGGCCGCGTGGCGATTCCACCAGTTTCGCCCGAGACAATCCCGGCTATCAAACTTTGTTTCCATTCGGGCACGGGCTGTAGTCTTTTGCACACCTGCTAAACTGGAAAATCCATGGCACTCAGCAAGCTCGGGCAAACTCTCACCGCGCTGGAAATCCTGGAACTGGTCAAGCACGACCTCGAGCGCGTGGAGCGCGAGATCAATCTTGAATCGGTGGCCAGCGTGGACGCGGTCACAACCATTGCCCGATATTTGCAGTCCGGCGGCGGCAAGCGGCTGCGTCCTATCCTGGTGCTCCTGGCTTCGAAGTTGGTCGGCGGCGTGACGGACGGGTCCATTCGCATGGCCGCAGTGGTGGAGATGATCCACACCGCCACGCTGGTGCACGACGATGTGATCGACACCGCCAAAACCCGGCGCGGCCGGCCCTCTTCCAATACCATCTGGGGCAATCATACTTGCGTGCTGGCGGGCGACTGGCTCTACATGCAGGCGTTCCACATCGCGTTGCGCGAACGAAATTTTCACGTGCTGGATCTGCTGATCGCACTCACCCAGATGATGGTGGAAGGCGAGCTTCTGCAGTTGGAATTGATCGGCAAGATCAATATTTCAGAAGCCGACTACATGGAGCTGGTGGATCGCAAAACCGCCAGCCTGTTCTCCGCCTGCGCCAAGCTGGGCGCGCTTACGGGCGGCGCCGATGAAGCCACCGAGGCGCGCATGGGCGAGTTTTCATGGAACCTGGGCATCGCATTTCAACTGGTGGACGACGTGCTGGATTTCACGTCGCATGAAAAGGTGCTCGGCAAGCCCGTTGGCAGCGATCTGCGTGAGGGCAAGGTCACGCTTCCTCTGATTTATGCGCTCGAGGACGCCACGGCAGAAGAGCGCGGCATGGTGGAAGCCGTCCTGAAGGATGCCAACTACGATCGCGTGCCGTTCTCAAAAATCCTGAGCATGATCGAGCGCCACCGTGGATTCGAGCGTGTCCGCGAGCGGGCGCAAGCCTTCACCGACAAAGCGCGGTCCATCGTGACTGAATTCCCTGAGTCGCCGTATCAGCGGGCATTGACCGCCCTCACGGACCTGGTAACGGAACGCGATCACTAAATCGATATGCCCACTTTGATTGCAAATCCTACGCGGATTCCAGTGCCCGGCGGCAAATTACTCGACGAGTATATCGGCCGGGTGAATTCGAAAGACTCGGGCGTCAGCATTGCCCACATGCGGAGTCCATCGGGCTGGACCGAGCCGGGCCAGCAGCCGGACTTCGACGAATTCACGGTGGTGCTGCGCGGATCGCTGCGAGTGGAATCGCACGAGGGCGTTATGGAAGTGCAAGCGGGCCAGGCCGTGGTGGCCAAGCGCGGCGAGTGGGTGCGTTACAGCACGCCCGGGGCCCAAGGCGCGGAATATGTCGCGATTTGTGTCCCAGCGTTCGAATTGGCGTCGGCTCATCGCGACGAATAGGCGAAGGGACACAAGGAATACGAGGAACACGCGTCCAGTTCGTTATCGCCTCGGTGTTCCCCTTCGCCCGAAGCGCAAGACAAGGAATAGCGTGAGGTCATGAAGTTGACGACTTCCACACGAAAAAGTAGCGTACTCGTATGACCATTCAACTTACGCCGGAAGATGAGCAACTCATCCAAGAGCGGCTGCGCAGTGGCGCGTTTCACACCGTTCAGGAAGTGATCCACCATGCTTTGCAAGTGCAGGAGGCCGAGGAATCATGGTTGACGCTGCACAAGCGCGAAGTCGGAGAGAGACTTGAACGTGCCATGGAGGAGTTTGATCGGGGGGGAGGTATTCCCGGCAGTCAAGTGCGCCGGCGCTTGGAAGAGATGAAGGCGTCCCGGCCCGGAGACGAGTGAGGAGCTTTACGCTCTTTCCTCGTATGCTCTCCGAGATCTTTTCGAAATCTGGGATCACATACGGCAGGACAATCCCGACGCAGCGGATCGGGTCGAAACGGAGTTGTTGGACAAATGCGAGTCGCTAGCGCGCATGCCCGGTCAGGGACATCGTCGAACTAACTACACCAAGGGGCGAGAGCCGGGTGTTCCTCGTATTCTTCGTATTCCTTGTATTCGGCTTTTTGAGAATCATCCCCGCTTTTGTTACACTGACATTTAGTTCCCCGCTTGGAAAGTCAAAATTTCCGTTAGCCAGAACAACTTCAGGAGGCGAATCAAGTGCAGGAGAAGATGCGGCATATTTTTACGTCGGAATCCGTGACAGAAGGGCATCCCGACAAGATGGCGGACCAGATTTCGGACTCCGTGCTGGACGCGGTTCTGAAAGACGATCCTACCGGCCGCGTGGCCTGCGAAGTTCTGATCACCACCGGGATTTGCGTCGTTTCGGGCGAAATCACAACCAATACCTACGTCGACGTGCCGCGCCTGGTGCGCAGCGTGATTCACGACATTGGCTATTCCGACGCCGCCATGGGGTTCGACAGCAAGACCTGCGGCATCATTAATTCGATTCAAAGCCAGTCGCCCGATATCGCGATGGGCGTCGACACCGGCGGCGCGGGCGACCAGGGTCTCATGTTCGGATTCGCCTGCGACGAGACTCCGGAGCTTATGCCGCTGCCCATCATGATGGCGCACAAATTGGTTCGGCAGTTGAGCGAAGTCCGGCGCGCGAAAGGGCTCGATTTCCTGCGGCCCGATGGAAAGAGCCAGGTCAGCGTCGAGTACGCCAATGGTAAGCCGAAGCGCATCGATGCTGTCGTTGTTTCCACCCAGCACGACGATCATGTTTCCAACGACGAGCTTCGCGCTCAAGTGAAGAAGCACATCATCGATCCCGTGATCCCTTCCAATATGGTGGATTCCGCCACCAAGTACCACATCAACCCGACCGGCCGATTCGTAATCGGCGGGCCCCATGGCGATACCGGACTCACCGGCCGCAAAATAATTGTCGATACCTACGGCGGAATGGGCCGTCATGGCGGCGGGGCGTTTTCCGGAAAGGATCCGACTAAGGTCGATCGCTCGGCCTGCTACATGGCGCGCTATGTCGCGAAGAATCTCGTGGCCGCTGGACTCGCCACTCGTTGCGAAGTGCAGCTCGCTTATGCCATCGGCGTCGCGGAGCCGGTATCGGTTATGGTCCACACTTTCGGAACCGGAGTTGTGGAAGAGGAACGCCTGGTCGAGCTGGTTCGCGAACAATTTCCGCTCACTCCCAAGGGCATGATCGACCATCTGAAGCTTCGCCAGCCAATCTATCGCAAGACGGCCGCGTTCGGACACTTCGGACGCACCGAGCCCAGCTTCACCTGGGAGGCCACCGATAAAGCCGGCGCTCTTAAGGAAGGCTGCCGAACCGCGGCCGT
>DATDHK010000543.1:0-4760 GCA_036521635.1 Bryobacteraceae bacterium
GCCACTCCCTCACCGCCGACAAAAATCTCCCCCGCGGTGCCGATCGGAGCGGGTTCCAAGTTAGCATCTAAAATGTAAACTTCGTAATTTGAAAACGGCCGGCCGATCGGCGGTCTCCAACCGGCCTCCTGCCCGTTCCACGTACAGCGCGAAAGCGTCGCTCCGATGGTGGCTTCCGTGGGACCGTATCCGTTGAACAGCGCATAACCTGTGGCCCAGCGCTGCACCGTCTCGCGGCGGCACGCTTCGGCGGTAGAAATAATCTGACGCAGCGCGGGATAGGGCGACGCTTCCAGCGCTTCGAGCACCGACGCCGCCACCGTGATCATGGTGATTCCGCGCTCGCGGATGAAGCGCTCGAGCGCCGGACCAGGCACGCGGCCCTCTTCCGGAGCGACGCATAGGCAAGCGCCGCGGAACCAGGCCATCATCACGTCGGACAGAGAGGCGTCGAAAGTGAACGCGGCGAGTTGCAGCAACCGGTCGGATTCCACCACCGGTACTAATTCGAGTTGCGCGAGCCCGAAATTCACCGCGTTGCGATGCGAAACGATAACACCCTTCGGTGTTCCGCTCGATCCGGAGGTGTAAATTATGTAAGCCGCGTTCTCCGGATCCACGGAGACGCCGGGATTCCCAGGGTCGTCGCGGCTGAGCAGTTCCTCGCAACGGCCGATCGGCATGGCATTCGGATCGCGAAACCGCGGACGCGTGATGACGGTTGCAAGGCTAGTCAGATCGAACCGGGACATTGATTGAGCCGAATCGAAAGGCACATAAACGGCGCCCGCTTTCCACACGCCGAGCATGGCAACGAGCGACTCGGCGGATCTTTCGAGCAGCACGCCAACTCTGTCCTCCGGCCCCACGCCTCGCGCGATCAATTCTTTTGCGACCACGTTGGCGGCATGGTTCAACTGGGCGTAACTGAAGCGGCGATCGCCCATCTCCAGCGCAATTCCGTCGGGAGTCCGGCCCGCCTGCGTTTCGATCATGCCGTGCAGCGTTTGACGCGGCACGTCCAAGCGCTCGCCACGCAACTGTTGAAGAACCCATTCCCGTTCACCAGGAGCGAAGGGCGCCAATTCGCGCAGCGGTTGTTCCGGATCGCGCGCGATATTTTCCAGCAGCGCCACGAACCGGCGTTTCCAGCGTTCGATGGCCGCCCCTTCAAAGAGGTCCGTCCGGTACTCGAAACAGCCGGCGAGCTCATCGGCGCCATCCACCATCATCAACGAGAGATCGAACTGAACGTCCGCGGGCGCTGCCGCGAAGCTCGTCGCAGTGAGGCCGCCGAGGCTGAATTCCCGCTCCTCGATCCCGAAAATCAACGGCGCGGCCCCCGCCAGCATATGCGGGCGCTGCAAGGCGAACATGGTCTCGAACCACGGAGTCTTGGAATGTTCCAGCGCGTTCACAACCGCCCGCCGCGAGTAAACCTGGTTGGCCACCGCGCCCAATACTTCTTGTTTGGCGATCGCCAGGGCATCCACGAAACGAAGTTGTCCGCTGGACCGGCTGCGAATTGGCACGATGTTGATGAAACATCCAACTCCGTCAAACCAGCGGGAGTCGGTGCGGCCGGAAACCGGCGTTCCCACGGTCACATCGTCCTGACCGGTCGAGCCATGCAGCAGCGCCTGATAGGCGCAGAGCAGCAGCATGTACAACGTCGCATCTTGCGCCGCCGCCATTTTCCTTAAGCTGTGTTCCAGCTCCTTTGGGATTTCGAAATACAGACGGCCGCCCCGCGCCGAGCGAGCAACCGGTACGGGCTTGTCAACGGGAAGCTCCAGCGCGGCCCGATCGCCCTCCAACTTCGCGGCCCAATACGCAGCCGCGCGCGCGCCGGCATCGCCGCGGAGAATCCCCTCGCAATCTTCAACATATTGTGCGAATGACCAATCGGGTTCCGACGTGGCGCGCGCTCCACTATAGAACGAGGCGAAGTCACGAATCAGGATGGACATCGACCACAAATCCACCACGATGTGATGGCCCACAAAAACGAGAACCGTTCCGCCCACCGCATTCAGAAACATCTCCAGCCGGAATACCGGGCCGTTGCGCAGATCGATCTGCCGTTCCACCGCCGCGGCCACCAGATTGCGGAGTTCCTGTTCGTCAAGCAGGGCCGCATCGCGCTCCACGGCAAAACCGTCCACAACCGCGCCAGGATGCTGCCGCGGCTCGCCGTTTTCATTTTCGGTGAACCGCGCCGCGAGAATCGGGTGTCTGGCAATAAGACACCGCATCGCCATCCGCGCAGCCGCAACGTCGACGCCGGAGCGAATCCGCAAAGCAGCCGTAACGTTGTACGCCGACGACTGCGGCGCGGCCTTCCAGGGGAACCAGAGCGATTGCTGTGTTTCGGTGAGCGGCAGCTCCTTGGTTGCAACCGCGCTAGCGCTACCCGGCTCCTCGCTAGAGGCGGAACATTTCGACAGCAGATCGCCGATGGTCGGCGCCGCCAACGCATCCTCTATGCGGCACTCGATGCCAAGCTCGCCCCGCAGGCGGGCCTGCAACTCGGCCGCGCCCAAAGAATCCATACCCAGCGACGCCAGCGAGCGGTCCGCGCGAACTTCCGAAACCGGGCAACGAAGCACGCTGGCGATGAGCCGGCACACGATCGAATCGGGAGCAATCGCCGTGGATGCGGATTCGACCCCGCCGCCCGCCCGTTCCCGGTAAAGCACCTGGAGACGGTTTTCCAGGTAGTCCCGCCGGCAAGCGAATCGTTGTAATTTACCGCTGGTGGTGCGCGGCAACGCGCCCGCCGGAACGAAGGCAATCTCGCTCAGCCGCAGGTCCAGCTCCTCGAAAACAGCGGTTTGAATCGCCTCCACCAACTTGGTTCGCGCCGGGATATCGTCGAGGGTTTTTCTGTGCGATCGATCCAGCTCCACGATGATCGCGACCGCATCGTCACTCTCGCCGTCCGCAAACGCGGCGGCGGCCGGACCCAAATCCGGACTACTGCGGATCGCCGCGGCCTCGATGTCCTGCGGATAGTAATTCCGGCCCCGCAGGATCATCAGTTCCTTGCATCTGCCGGTGACGAACAGCTTGCCGCCGGAGAGAAAACCCAGGTCGCCCGTTCGCAAAAAATTGGTTCCCGCAAACTCGGCGAGATTGGCGCGGAACGTTTCCGTGGTGGCCTCCGGATTCCGCCAGTATCCTTCCGCAACGCTCGGCGAATGTACCCAGATCTCGCCGATTTCACCGTCGCCGCACATTCGCTTCGATTCCGGATCGACGACAACGATCCGGGTATCGCCCCAGGCCTTCCCCGAGCTGGCCAGGCGCGCCCCGGCGTCTGCTTCAACGGCGCGCTGCCGGGCAAGAGCATCACGATCGAACGCGCGCGTCAACGGCTCCTCGGCCACCCGTTTGCCGGTGATAAACAGCGTTGCCTCAGCCATCCCGTAGCAGGGATGAAAAGCATCTCGCCGAAACCCAAATCTCTCGAATTTCCGGGTGAACCGATCCAGAGTGTCCGCCCGCACCGGCTCCGCCCCGTTGAACGCTACGTTCCACGAACTGAGATCGACGCCCGCTAGCTGCTCATCGGCGATACGGCTGGCGCAATGATCGTAGGCAAAATTTGGCCCTCCGCTGGTGGTGCCTTTGTAGTCCGATATGGTGCGAAGCCATTTTGCGGGGGAGGCGAGAAAAGAGGTCGTCGAGAACAGCACGCTGCGGATACCCAGGTACAAGGGTTGCAGGATGTTCCCCATCAAACCCATGTCGTGGAACAGCGGAAGCCAGCCCACGAAGATCGTGCTTTCAGAGTGCCCGCAAGCCTGCGCAATGGTGGCCTGGTTGTGCAGGATATTGCCGTGCGTGACCACCACTCCTTTGGGCGCGCCCGTCGATCCGGAGGTGTACTGGAGCAGGGCGATCGTCGTCGAAGTAATGGCCGAGGCATCGCCGTCAAAAGCACCCGCCGTATTTTGCAGGTCGGTGCAAAACCACTTGGGCTGCTCTCCGCCCCATGCCGCAAAGTTGTCCCGCAGGATCGTGGAAAGCTTGGAAACGGTCAGGATCGCGGAAATTCCCGCGTCGCTGGCGATGGTGCGCAGCCGGTTGGTCGCCTGATTGCGCCGAATGGGATTCGCCGGCACGGCGATGACCCCCGCCAGCAGACAGCCGAAAAATGCCTTGATAAAATCGAGGCCCTGCGGGTAAACCAGCAACGCCCGGTCGCCCGGCTGAAGCTCCCGCCGCAGGTCGGCGGCAATGGCCCCTGCCACCCTAAGTAACTCGGAAAACGAGAGATTTTGCTCTTCGCCGGTGCGATCGGCAAGAAAAGTGAAGGCGATCGAGTCCGGATGCGATGCCGCGCGGTGAAACAACAGATCGACCACCGAAGCGGACTGTGGATTCGAGAACCGCATATGACTCCAACTCGCGCTCTGGCCGCAATCAGGCTCGAATCAACCCCCAGCGCGACGCCCGAGCCATCTCCCGATAAATATCAACTATGGTCCGAAACTCGTTGTCCTGTCAAGGGCAAATACCCCTCGAAAGAACTCGGTTTTGAGGGAAAGGGACCTTGTTATTCGTCCGCGATTCAACGGTCGGGGCGCCCGCGAGCGCTAGCGCTAATGCTGGGACACGCTCAAAAGATTTCCGTCCGGATCCTTGAACCAGGCCACTTTCGCCGCCGCGCCGGGGACGTGCCACACGGCCAAATCATCCTGTTCGAGGCCCGGGAAACGCTCCATCTTAATACCCAATGTTTTTAGCAGCTCCAC
>DATDHK010000544.1:0-3689 GCA_036521635.1 Bryobacteraceae bacterium
ATCCATAGAGCTACGGCTACGGCAATCACTGCCTGTTTCTTGAGTCCGGCTAAGAAAGACACCTACGTCTGAATCGGTTGCGGACTAAAGAACCATTAGGGCTGGAGATGTGCAGGCTGAATGGGGCGGACGCCCCCGTCCGCGACGGACCCCGGGTCCGTCTGTCCAGATACAACCAAGAGCCGACGGGGGCGTCGGCTGCGGACCAGGGGTCCGCCCCACGGCTTCTTAGCCGAATAACTGCTTGATCACTTCGCCCGCCACCACTGTCGGACGCTCAGCCCGCCCATTGTGCATATACGTCGTCTTCAAGTGATCCAATCCCAGTGCATACAACATGGATGCGTGGATGTCATTGACATGCGCCCGCGCGTCCACGGCATGCATGCCGATTTCGTCCGTGGAACCGATGTATTGGCCTTTCCTGACACCGCCGCCCGCCATCCAAATCGTAAAGCCCCACGGGTTGTGATCCCGCCCGAGTCCCTTTTCGTTGAAAGGCGTGCGGCCGAATTCGCCGCCCCAGACAACGAGCGTGTTGTCAAGCATCCCGCGCGCCTTGAGGTCGCTCAGCAGGCCGGCGATGGGTTTGTCTGATGCTTTGCACCATTTGCTGTGGTTCACTTCCAAGTTGTCGTGCGCGTCCCAACCGCTGCCCGAACCGGAATACAGCTCGATGAAACGCACGCCTCGCTCTACCAGCCGCCGCGCCATCAGGCAATTCGTGCCGAAAGCCTTCGTCTCCTCTTCATCCAGCCCGTACAGCGCGCGCGTCTCCACCGATTCCTTGGAGAGGTCCACCGCTTCCGGGGCAGCGCTCTGCATCTTATAAGCAAGCTCGTAGGAACGGATTCGCGCGTCCAGTTCGCCGTCCTCCTTTTTGTCTTCCGACCAGATTTCGTTCAGCCGTTTCAGCAGTGCAAGTTGGTTGCGTTGTTGCGCATCGCTGACGCCGGCCGGAGGTTTCAAGTGCAGCAACGGCGTATCGCCCGGCCGGAATTGCATGCCTTCATAAGAAGCGGGCAAAAATCCGGCGCTCCACTGCTTGGCGCCGCCGATGGGATCCTTGTCGTCCAGCATCACTACGAACGACGGCAAATTCCGATTGGCGCTGCCCAGCCCATAATTCACCCAGGAACCGAGCGATGGACGTCCGCTGAGAATGGACCCGCTATTCATCTCCGTCACGCTGCCCAGATGATTGATGCCGTCCGTCCAGCACGACCGGATCACCGTCATGTCGTCGACATGTTTGGCGATGTTGGGATACCAGTCCGAAACCCAGATGCCGCTTTGCCCGTACTGCTTGAAGCTGCGCTTCGAGGGCATCATTCCGTTCTTGGATGTGCCCGGCATGGCGGTGAACTTGGGCCGCATCGATTCCGGAAGCGGTTGCCCCTGTAGCTCCACGAGCTTCGGTTTCGGGTCGAAGAGATCGATGTGGCTGGGCCCGCCTTCCATGAACAGCCAGATGATGGATTTTGCTGTGGGGGTGTGATGTGGCGGTTTCGGCGCCAGTGGATCGGAATTCGTCGCTGCCCGGCCATTGGTTTCGAGCATGTGAGCGAGAGCGATGCCTGCGAGTCCGCTGCCGGCGCGTGTGAAAAAATCCCGGCGCGACGACAGCCGCTGGTAGTGATTTAGATTGTTCCCGATCATCTCGCCCCTCAATTCACATATACGAATTCATTCGAGTTCAGCAGCGCCTGGCACAAGTCCACGAACGCAGTCGCGCGGGCCGAATCCGTTCCAGCAGCTTGCGTGTCCAAGAACTCCAGAACGATTTTGCGCTCTTCATCCTTCGGCGCGCGATTGAATACGATCCGGAATGCGCGCTCCACCTGCTGTTCCGCAACCAGTCCTTTATCGTTGAGCACGCGGGTCGCCAGCGCCGTAGCCCATCCGCGCACCAGCTCGTCGTTCATCAGCGCCAACGGTTGCGTGGGATTCACGGTGGCGTAGCGGCGCGCGCAGCTTTCGTGCGTATCCGGAAAATCGAACGCTTCAAACATGGGATAGCGCAAATTGCGCTTCACGAAAACGTACACGCTGCGGCGATTGGCCTCGGCCGGATTCTTTTCAGCCGGCCAACCCAGATATTTCGAACCGCGCGTTACGCCGTCGGGCAAAGGCGGGAACACGCCAGGTCCACCCATCTTCGGATTCAACAAGCCGCTAACGAAAAGCATCGAGTCGCGAATGGCTTCGCCTTCCATCCGGCGGCGCTCGAATCGCCAGAGCATCTTGTTGTCCGGATCGATCTCGGCCGCTTCCCTCTGATGCGCCGACGATTCCTGATAGACATTCGAGAGCATGATGCGGCGGTGCATGGCTTTCATGCTCCAGCCGTCTTCGATGAAAGCCGCGGCCAGATAATCGAGCAATTCCGGATTGCTGGGACGGTCGCCCATGACGCCGAAGTCGCTGGACGTTCCGGCGATTCCAGTTCCGAAATGATACTGCCAGATGCGGTTGACCATTACGCGGGCGGTAAGCGGATTCTTCGGATCTACCAGCCAGTTCGCCAGCGCGGTGCGGCGTCCGGTAGTTCCTTCGGCCGCTACGATCTTCGGGGGGCCGGCATTGAGGATACTCAAAAATCCCGGCTGCACTTCCCCTTCCGGCGCATCCCAGATACCTTTTGAAAGGATGTAAGTCGCCGGCGCATTCCCGCTTGCGTCGAGCATCGTTTCGGCCATGGGTGGATCGGCCGGCTTCAAAGAGTCGAACTTCGCCAACTCACTTTTCAGACTGGCGTAGCGCTGTTTTGCGTCTCCGCGTAGGCCGGTTGCGACCGCGGAATCAGTGGGCAAACGGCTGGCGCTGCGATAGTACATTTGCCACTGCATCGGCGTGCGCTGCTCCGGCGGCGTGAAGATGGCATCCTGCGCTTCCTTGGGAAACATGCCGATGCCTTCCTTCGTCTTCTCGATGCGCGCTTGGACGAGAATCTCTTCCATCTTCGCCCGGATTTCGCGGGTCTGATTTTCCCATAGAACGCGCTGCCGCTGGTAGTCCATGGCGGAATGTCCGGAAAGCAGGCTGGTGCGATCGTCATTGCGGATGTTGGCGAAGAAAGCTTGCAGCCGGTAATAATCTTTCTGCAGGATCGGATCGAATTTGTGGTCGTGGCAACGGGCGCAACCGTAGGTCAACCCCATAAATGCGGAGCCGACCACATCGGTGATGTCGTTCAGAATTTCCTGGCGCCGCAAAATCGGATTCGCCAGATTGCTCTCGTCCGGCCAGAGCCGGTTGAAGCCGGTGGCGATTTTGGCCGTGGGATCGTCGGGATATAACTCGTCGCCGGCGATCTGTTCCTTGACAAAGCGGTCGTACGGCTTGTCATCGTTGAACGATTGGATGACGTAGTCGCGGTAGCGCCAGACATTGGGGCGCGTCTCGTCCGCTTTGAAACCGGCGCTGTCGGCGTAGCGGGCGAGATCGAGCCAGTGCCGTCCCCAGCGTTCGCCGTATTGCGGCGAGGCTAGCAGTTTGTCTACCACCTTCTCGAATGCCGCGGGAGATGTGTCGGCGAGGAAGGCCTCAACTTCTTCCGGCGATGGAGGCAGACCGGTCAAATCCAAATACGCCCGGCGGATGAGTGTGATTCTATCGGCCGGCGGATTAGGCTTCAGCTTATTAGCGTCAAGTTTCGCGAGCACAAAGGCGTCAATTGGATTGTGCGC
>DATDHK010000545.1:0-3772 GCA_036521635.1 Bryobacteraceae bacterium
ACCCGTTTGGACGCAGATCGCGGGCGGCCTCATCCCGAGGCTGGACGGCAAGAGCCTCTACATCGCCATCGGGATCCTGGGCGCAACGGTGATGCCGCACAACCTCTATCTGCACTCGGCGCTGGTGCAGACCCGCCGCATCGGAAAGAGCGATGCCGAAAAGCGCACCGCGTGCAAGTACAATTTGATCGACTCCACCATCGCGTTGAACGGCGCGCTATTCGTGAACGCGGCAATCCTGGTGCTGGCCGTCATGGTGTTCTTCAAGCGCGGCATCGTGGTCACTCAAATTCAGCAAGCCAACCAATTGCTGGCTCCCCTGCTCGGCACAACTATGGCGGGAATTCTGTTCGCCGTCGCCCTGCTGTGCTCCGGCCAATCGTCGACGCTCACCGGAACGATGGCCGGGCAGATCGTGATGGAAGGATTCCTGAACTTCCGCATGCGCCCCTGGTTGCGTCGGCTGATCACGCGCACGGTGGCCATCATTCCCGCCGCCATCACCGTATATCTGGCCGGCGAAAGTGGAACGTACAAGTTGCTGCTTCTCAGCCAGGTGATTCTGAACATGCAGCTTCCGTTCGCCGTGATCCCGCTAATCCAGTTCACAAACAGCCGCCATCGCATGGGCAACTTCGCCAACCGCCTCTGGGTTCAAATCCTGGCGTGGAGCGCCGCGGTATTGATTCTGGTCTTGGATATCTGGCTGGTTGTGCTCAGCATCGGCGAATGGCTCAAGGACGCAGGCCCCAACCGGGGCTGGCTGGAATTGCTGCTGATGCCGGTGGGAATCGCGCTCCTGCTGCTCCTGATGTGGATCATCTTCCAACCGGTCCTGCCAGCCTGGCTTCGAAAATTCGGACGCGCCCCCCTCGACCTTCCAAAAGCGGTCGCGGCCAATCTTCCGAGCCCGCTGTACCAGAAAATCCTTGTCCCGCTCGACCACACCGAGCGCGACCGCGAGGCCATCGCCCACGCCACCGCAATGGCCAAACAGCACCACGCAACCTTATATCTGCTGCACGTGGAAGAAGGCGTGACAAGCCAGGTCTATGGTCCGCTGGCGTCGACAGCCGAAGTGGAGGCAGGCGGCGAGTACCTGCGCGGGATCGCCGATGAGCTTAGAAAACAACAAGTTGCGGTAGAAATGGTAGTGCGTCACGCGAGAAACCCGACAAATGCCATCGTGCGCTACGCCCAAGAGCTTCAGCCGGACTTGGTGGTAATGGGCGCCCATGGACATAAGGGCTTGAAAGACATCATTTTCGGGACTACAATTAATGCAGTTCGTCATAAACTAAAAGCCCCGCTATTAGTAGTCCGCGGGGAGAAATAAAAGCTGTGACCGTTCACAATCTACCGACCACCAACCACCGACCGCCCACCTCTGTGTCGAACGGATACACAAATTCGCCCTGTTCTCGCCTAACATGTTTATTCCCGGCAACAAACCATGGCAAGCCAGTTGCAGTAACATCTCGGTAACTATGCGAACTACGTGTGGACTTCTACTGTTGGCTGCATTACTTGCGCCACTCCACGCGTCCACTTTGCAACAACTTACGCTCGACGACATGATCGCCAAGTCTACCATGATCGTCCGGGGCAAGGTTCAACAACAAGACAATGCCGGTTTCCAGGGGCGAATGATCTGGACCCACTATACAGTCCAGGTCTCCGAAACGTTAAAAGGATCCGCCGCCCATCAATTGGATATCGTCGTCCCCGGTGGCAACAGCAAAGGATTCCAGCAGACGTACTCCGGCTCGCCCAATTTGTCGCTCAGCCAGGACTATGTAATGTTCCTGTGGACCAGCAAGTCGGGCTTGACGCAAGTAATCGGATTGTCGCAGGGTTTGTTTGCCGTCGTCCCGAACGCGGCGGGCAATTCGATGGTGATTCGCGCGGCTTCGTCCGAGCATATGGTGAATCTCTCCGGCCAGCCGGTCACGGATTCCGACATACAGATGCCTTTGACCGATCTGCGCAACCGGATTCAACTGGTGCTCAGCGGAAAGGGCGGCAAATGAGCCACCGCTGGACCTCCCGCATCGCGCTCCTGCTGGCAGTTGGCTTCGTTTTTGCAAGTTCCGCTTCGGCCTATTACTACTACGTTTCCTACAATAGCCGCTCCGCGCCATTTAATCCGATAGTTTCCAAATTCGACCTCAACGCACTGACAAATAACACAGTTCCCTTCTTCGTTTCCGACCAGGGCGCCACCGTGGTGTACCCCGGCGACAGCTTCCAGGCCATGGTGAGCCAGATCCGCGCGGCGGCCGAGGTTTGGAACAATGTCGGAACATCCCAGGTCCGGCTGGCCTATGGCGGGTTGGCTTCGTTTGGCGCATCCAAGCTCGCGCCCGGCATCGACGTGGAATTTTCGGACGACATCCCACCCGGGCTTCTGGCGTTGGGTGGCCCCGAAAGCGTGGCCGGCCAAGTATCCGGACCGAACGGCGTGTTTGTGCCCATCCGCCGCTCCTTGCTTCGTCTTCGGAGCGACATGGGCCAGCAACTAACCGTATACGGCGCCCAGGCCGCCAGCTTCAGTGAGATGTTCTTCGTAACGCTGGTGCACGAATTCGGCCATACGCTGGGCTTGCAGCATACGCTGACTTCGAGCGTGATGTCGACCCTGGTGACCAGTACGGCGACGAAATCGCAGCCCCTGGGCATCGACGACATCGCCGGAATTTCCCTACTCTATCCATCGGCCGATTATCTGGCGACAGTAGGCAGCATCGGCGGACGCGTGACGCTCAATGGAAATGGCGTCAACCTGGCCTCTGTCGTGGCCATTTCTCCCAGCAGTCCCGCCATCAGCACGCTGACCAATCCGGACGGCTCCTATCAGATCAACGGCGTGCCTCCGGGGCAGTATTTCATCTATGTGCACCCGCTGCCGCCGGCGCTGCAGGGCGAGAGTTCACCGGCCAACATTGTTTATCCGAAAGATCCGAATGGCCGCGACATCACGCCCAATTACACGGCTTTCGCAACGCAATTCTATCCGGGCACGCGCGATCCGCAACAAGCCCAAGCCGTTTTCGTGTACGCGGGCAATATCACATCTGTGGGCACTTTCAAGGTCAACTCACTGCCTTTTGCGCCGATTCATTCGGTTCGAGTTTACGGATTCTCGCCATCGAACGTAGCGCTGACATCGGCCCCGGTGGAGCTCGGCCTCGCGACGCCGGTCCCGCTGGTCGCCGCCGGCGTGGGCCTGTTGCAATCGAACAACACGGTAACGTCGAGCTTGAACGTCAGCACGCTCGGCACCGTCGCGCAAGTGAGCGACCTGCGGCTGGCCTATGCCGGCCTGACCTACGTGGCCGTGAACCTGAGGCTCAGCCTGGGGCCGGGTCCGGGTCCGAAGCACCTGCTTTTTTCGACCAAGGACGACCTGTACGTGCTGCCTTCCGGATTTAACGTAGTGGCGAATCTGCCGCCTTCGATTACGTCGGTTTCATCCACGACCGATGCGAACGGCAACCGCGCCCTGGCGATTACGGGAACCAATCTGGGCTCGGATACCCGCATCTTTTTCGACGGCATGCCGGCCGTGGTCGAGCAAGTGAACGCCGATGGATCGTTAGTGGCGCTGCCGCCGCAAGCGCCCGGCGGGTACACGGCCAACGTAGTGGCGCTCAACTCCGACGGCCAGAGTTCGCTGTTCCTGCAAACCAATCCGCAGACTTACACCTACGATGCGGCCGACGTTCCATCGCTCACCGTGTCCCCCACCTTCCTGGCCCCAGGCGGCGGCGAC
>DATDHK010000546.1:0-12231 GCA_036521635.1 Bryobacteraceae bacterium
GTCCATCGGCACTTGCGTATATTCCCCATGCCTCAGCGCTTTTCGCCGGAGAGCCATCATTTTGAACCTGACAATTTGCAGCGAAAGCGGGAGAAGGTCTTCCAACCGTTCGAGATGCCCATATTTCTCATGAAGCAGGATTAGTACTTCCTGGGCCAGATCCTCGGCAGCATCCCTCTGTAATCTGGATGCCGCGAAGCCCACAATCCTTTCACGCAGCTTCAGCAGGATCTCTTCCCGCGAGCTAACGGCGGCCTTTTCAGCGCTGGGTCCCAATCGCCCAAAGGATAACAGACGGTGATTGGTGAGCGGTGATTGGTGATTGGTGATCGGTGATCGGTGAGCGGTGATCGGTGAGCGGTGATCGGTGACCGGTCCGGCCAATCACCGATCACTATCCACCGTCCACGGGAGCGATAGCGACCAGCGATAGCGACCTATACTTGTAGAAATGCGGCGAGTACTCCTATCGTTGCTGCTGGTCTGCGCAAGCGCTGCCGCCCAAGACGATTTCGATCGCGTGCTGCAACTGGCGCGCACGCGTCAGAAGATGGCCCAGTCGCTCACTCACCTGCCGGACTTCACCTGCGTGGCGACCACGCAGCGATCCGTCCAGAAAGCCGGGCATGGAGATTTCAAAGTGGTCGACACGCTGCGATTCGAAATCACGTACGCTGGCGGCGGTGAGCTATGGTCCTGGCCCGGCGCATCGAAATTCGAGGACCGGCCCATTGCCGCCATGGTCCGCAGCGGAACAATCGCCCAGGGCGAATTCTCGTTGCATGCGCGCGCCGTGTTCACGGATGGATACGCCAATACTAAGTTCGGGGACGCCGAGGATCTGGCGGGCCGTCACACGCTTCGGTGGGACTACAACGTGCCGATGTTTGGAAGCGGCTGGAGAATCGACAGCGAGGGTCAATCGGCCATTGCCGCCGCGCGTGGATCGTTCTGGGCGGATGCCGAGACGCTCGAAGTAGTTCGCCTCGAAGTCCGATCCGAAGGCTTACCGCTCAATTTTCCGGTCTCCTCCGCTGTAAACACGATCGACTACGCACGCGTTCGAATCGGGACATCCAGTATTCTGTTGCCGCAGACAGCGCAATTGTATTTGGAACACACCACCGGCGAGCGCAGACGGAATCTCACGGAATTCAGCCATTGCAGACAATACTCCGGCACGTCGGCAATATCATTTGAGACGGAGCCGTCTTCGGCGCCCAACAAACCGGCTGAGCCCGCCAAGGCAACCGAGATATCGCTGCCCGCCGGCCTGCGCGTGCCTATCAAACTCAAGTCGCAGATCGATTCGGCGCAGGCCATTGTCGGCGACTTAGTGGAGGGAATCGTTGACGCCGATCTCAACGATCGCCACGTTTTGCTTGTGCCCAAAGGATCGCTCATCACCGGCCGGATCCGAAGGATGGAAAAGTATAGCGATCCTTCGCCGCATTTCCTCGTCGGCATTGAATTCGACGATATCGAGTTTCCGCAACACCACGCGCGTTTCTTCGGCACATTCAAAAGCCTGGAGCCGGAAGTGGCCGGATTCAGTTGGTTCCTAAGCTCCGCGTCGTCAACCCAAACCCCGCTTGTCAGTGGTGGACGAAGTTACAGCACCAATCGGCAAACTGAGCACCTTCCGGACGTACCGGGCGTCGGACTATTTTTCATGCAAGGCTCCGCTTTTCGCCTTCCGCAGGGAATGCGGATGGTTTGGCAGACTCAATAAGAATGATCGAGGAACTAAATCCGGTAACCTTCCAACCAACCTGCTCGCACACCATCCAGAATTTCAGCCGCCGCCAGTTCACCGATCAAGGGCGCAAGCGTCACGCCGCTGTGCATCGCCGCAACGTAAAGATTGGAACAGCCGCGGCTGAACCCGATCTTTGGAAACTCGTCTTGCGGCATCACTCGATAGCCGAGCGTGACCCGCTCGATCTCCGCATCGCGTAGCTCTGGCACGTAGCGTTGGACTTGCCTCAGAATCTGTCCGGCCTGATCGACGCGCGCGTCGGCGGTCGACGTGCCTACGCCGGCCACAATCTGCCCGCCGGCGACGATCCGCCCGTCCCATTCCTGCTTGAAATGCGCACCCGGCGCAAGCACTACCGGATCTATCAATCTTGGCTGAGGCACGGTGTGAATCAGAACTCCGGGCGAGTCCTTCAGAGAGACGCGGACGCCCGCCATTTCAGCCAGGCGCGGAATATCCACGCCGCAGGCGAGCACCAGCGCGCCGGCGTCCATGGCGCCCTGGGTTGTTTCGATCCCGTGCAGCAGCCGGTCCGCGCAATCCAGCGCGGTGACTTCGCATGGCCACAACACTTCGGCTCCGAATTGCCGGGCTTTCTTCAGCAGCGCGTTGGCGGCTTGGAGCGGATCGGCGGCGCCCTCTTCTTCGCTCCAGACGGCTACTCCGATTTCTCCCGGCACGACGGCAGGCAACAGCCGGCGAAGTTCGCGTTCATCGATAAGAGTCGCACTGTAGCCCCACTCCCGATGCCGCTCGATGCTTTGCCGGAAGGCGTCCGCCTCGTCACCCGGTGGAAACCAGGCGGCGCTCCCGCCCCATTGAACCTGCAACTCGCCGTTTAGTTCCTGCTCCAGCCGGCGCCATCCCGCAATCGCCAGCCGGTTGAGTTCGAAGTAACTCCGGGGGCTCTTCGAAAAAGTTGCATTGATCCATCCGAACGATTTTCCGGTGGCGCCCGCGCCCGGCTGCGAAGCTTCCACGACCGTCACTCTGGCGCCGCGTTTCGCGAGATGATAAGCGATCGACGCCCCGACAATTCCCGCGCCCGCGACGACGATGCGATCATTCAGCATTGCACTCCGTACTGTATACTACAAAGTAGACATTATGAAAGCCACCACTCTCGACTTACGGTACCGCACCAAGGATGTCATGAAGGCCATCGAGCGCGGGGTAACAGTCACCGTACTGTACCGTGGGAAGGCCAAAGCCCAGATCGTGCCCTTGCCTTCCTCGAAGGCCACCGGTCTGCGCGCCGGGGAAGCTTTCGGGCTTTGGAAGAATCGAAAAGACATGGGCGACGTGCCGGCCTACGTGATGAAGCTGAGAAAGACCCGCTTCCGTGATCTTTGATACGGACGTATTGATCTGGTACTTTCGAGGCCACCCGGCCGCCGCGGAATTCCTGGGAAAGCAGACGGATCGAGAGGTTTCCATAATCTCCATCATGGAACTGTATCAAGCCTCGCGCACCCGGCGCGAGTCAAAAATCATTCGCCGGTTTTTCCAGGAGAACGCCTTCCGCATAATCCCGATCAACGAAGCGATCAGTCACCTGGCCGTGACCCTGATAGAAGACCACGCTCAAAATAACGGATTACAGGTTGCGGATGCCCTGATCGCAGCCACAGCGCGCGAAACCGCGTCGGTTCTAGCCACCGGCAACGTCCGTCATTTCCGCCCGATCCCCGGCTTGGAACTAAAAGCATTCCGATGTGGGGCAGGTTGGTAACCTGCGGCGGATTGTTAATCCGCCCAGTGTTTAATTCAGAATATTCCTTACAGGCCGATTGCCAATCGGCGGCAGGATGCCATCCTGCCCCACACGCTCTACAGCCTTCCCCGCCCTCAGCCGATTAACACCTGGACCCTCCCGTCCATGATCATCACGCGCACCCCCCTCAGAATCTCAATCGGCGGAGGCGGCACCGACCTGCCCTCTTACTACCGCCGCTTTGGTGGATTCGTCATCTCGGCCGCGATCAATAAACATATTTACGTCAGCATCAACGAGCGGTTCAGCAGCGGGTACCTGTTGAAATACTCCGCGCTGGAACAAGCGTCCGACTTGGAAGAAATCCGCCACCCTCTGATTCGCGAAACCTTGCGCCTGTACGACGTTCAACCACCCATCGAAGTGGTCAGCATGGCCGACATCCCGGCCGGCACCGGGCTCGGTTCGTCCGGCGCATTCACCGTGGGACTCCTGCGCGCCGTGCACGCCCTCAAGCGTAAGTATGTGGACCCGGGCGTCGTCGCCGAAGAAGCTTGCAAGATTGAGATCGAAACCTTGCAGCAACCGGTCGGGAAGCAGGATCAATACATCGCCGCGTACGGCGGCCTGGCCTGCTTCGAGTTCCAGGAAGACGATCAAGTAAAGGTTACCCCGCTGAACATCAGCGACAATACGCTTTACGATCTGGAAGAGCGCCTGGTGATGTTCTTCACCGGCTATTCGCGCAACGCATCGTCGGTGCTGGACGATCAGAAAATCCGCTCGGACCTGGGCGACGCGGCCATGCTCGACAACCTGCACTTCATCAAGCAGCTTGGCCTGTGCATCAAACAGGCGCTCGAGCGCGGCGACAACCGGCGTTTCGGCGAGCTGATGCACGAGCACTGGCTGCACAAGAAACATCGATCGCCGGGGACCACCAACGAGGGCATCGACCGCTGGTACGATATCGGCCGCGAAAACGGCGCACTCGGCGGCAAGCTGGTGGGCGCGGGCGGCGGCGGCTTCCTCCTGTTCTACGCCGACGATCGCGATTCACTCCGCCGCGCGATGCAACGCGAGGGCCTGCGCGAAGTCCGCTTCGGCTTCGATCACGAAGGCTCGAAGCTCCTGGCGAGGGACTAGCCGATGCAGTGCATAATCCTAGCCGGCGGACTAGGCGCCCGCATGCGCCCCCTGACCGAAACGTGTCCCAAGACGCTCTTGCCAGTCTGCGGACGCCCGTTCGCCTATCACCAACTGCATTGGCTGGCGGCCCAAGGCATAACTGAAGTAGTCTACTGTATTGGCCACAAGGGCCACCTGATTCGCGAATACTGGGCCCGCGAGCAGCCCCCAATTCCATCCCTCGGCTACGTAGATGAGGGTGACCACCTGCGCGGCACCGGCGGAGCCATCCGCCTGGCGCTCGAACAAGGTGTGCTGGAGGAGTGCTTTCTAGTCATCTACGGCGATTCATTCCTGCCCGTCGAGTTCGCGCCCATTTGGCAAGCTTTCCAGTCATCGAACAAGCCTGCCCTGATGACCGTGCTTCACAACGAAGGCCGTTGGGACCGCAGCAACGCAATCTACGAAAACGGCCGCGTGGTCCTTTATGACAAGACCGCCAACGCCGCCATGCGCTACATCGATTACGGCCTGTCCGCCTTCCGCCGCGATCTTTTCGAGAGTATCCCGGATAAGGTTTTCGATCTATCCACTCTGTTCCATGACCTAAGTCTGAAGGGCAACCTGGCAGGGCTCGAAGTGCGGCAGCGTTTCTACGAAATCGGATCCCCGTCGGGCTTGAATGACCTGGAGCAGTATTTGGTCGCTGCCGCTCCCGTGGCCGGTGGATGGTGATCGGTGATTGGGCCGGACCAACCACCCACCACCTACCACCAACCACCGTCCTAAAGTTAACAATCCAAATGACGATCTAAGAACATGGGCGCCGTCGACCAGGAAACCATTCCGATTCAGGATGTTCCAGCCAACCTTGCCTTGCTGGCCGCCTTACAGACCGGCGACGTTCACTTGCTGGTTCCCGACGACGATGTCGAGGACCCGGTGGTCTCGATCGTCATTCCGGCCCTCAACGAAGAGCTGACCATCCGCGAATTTGTCGCCTGGTGCCAGGCGGGCCTCGAGAAGGCCGGCTTCCGGGGTGAAATTCTGATCATCGATAGCTCGACCGACTCGACCCCGGAGAAAGCTCTAGCCAGTGGAGCACGGGTTTTGAAGACCCCCAAGCGTGGCCTCGGCCGAGCTTACATCGACGCCATCCCATTCATCCGAGGCAAATACGTTCTGTTGGGCGATGCCGACCTGACCTACGATTTCCGCGAAATTGAGCCGTTCCTCGAAAAGTTCTGGCAGGGCAACGAATTCATCATGGGGTCGCGCTTCCAGGGCCACATCGAAGACGGCGCAATGCCCGCGCTGCATCGCTACTTCGGCACCCCAGTCACCACCTGGATTCTCAACTCTCTGTATTCCAGCAAGTTCTCGGACATCCATTGCGGCATGCGCGGCATCACTCGCGACGCGCTGGTGCGGATGGACATACAGTCGCACTCCTGGGAATACGCGTCTGAGATGGTGCTGAAGTCGGTGCAAATGGAGCTGCGCACGGCTGAGGTGCCCGTGCGTTTTCTAAAGGATCAGGAGGGCCGCGTCAGTCATCATAAGCGCGCCGGATGGCTTTCGCCGTGGCTGGCAGGCTGGATCAATCTGCGCAGCATGCTGGTGCACGGCGCCGAATTCTTCGCGCTTCGCCCCGGGTTGGTGCTGCTGTGCCTCGGCCTATTGCTCACCTTGCCCCTAAGCCTAGGCTCCGTTTCACTGGGGCACTACACCCTCTCCCTCTATTGGATGCTCTTCGGCATGACCCTCAGCGTGGTGGGCCTGCAGAGCTTCTATCTGGGCTGCCTGTCTCAGCTCTTCCATGATTACAATGGTTTAGCCCGCGCACGGTGGCTTCGAATTTTCAGTTACAACCGCTCGGTTGGCTCTAGCGCCTGCCTCACTCTCTTCGGACTGGGCTGCCTTGGCCCCTTGATCGCCCAATATTTCAGCTACGGCCTTACCCTTTCCGGACGCATCGGCTTTCCGAATCACCTGGCAATCGTCGGATTGCTGGCCATCATTATTGGTTTCGCGAACTTCATTTTCACGCTGGTGCTCCACTCGGCCACGCTGTCGGTGAAGCGCAAATGACTACCACTGAACCCATCGTCGACGTAATTCAGCGGGCCGAGGCGCAAGGCTTGGCCGCTCGTCTGCTAAGCAAGTATTTGTGGCTCGCCAACAAACCCCTGCTGGCCTGCGCCTTCGTCTTTTTCCTGACGCTGGGGCTTCGAGTCGCCATCCTCCCCTGGCTGCATGTTCCGAAGCCCGCCGTCCACGACGAATTCAGTTATCTGCTGGCCGCGGACACGTTCGCTTCCGGTCGCCTCACCAATCCGCCTCACAAATACTGGGAGCATTTCGAAACGTTCCACGTTCTACAGCAGCCCACCTATGCCTCCAAATACCAGCCCATGCAGGGTCTGGTGCTCGCCTTCGGCCAGAAAATATTCGGACTGCCGTGGGCCGGCGTCTTGTTGAGCTCGGCGTTGATGTGCGCGATCGTCTGCTGGACGCTGCAAGGTTGGATCTCGCCCGGCGCCGCCCTGCTCGGCGGCATTCTTCTGACGCTGCGCGTGGGGGTGCTTACCTATTGGGTGAACTCCTATTGGGGCGGCTGCGTAGCAGCCATTGCGGTAGCCCTCACAATCGGCGCCATTCCAAGAATCGTGCGTCACCGGCAGTACTTCCATTCGGTGACCTTTGCCGGTGGACTCGCAATTCTGGGGAATTCCCGGCCCTATGAGGCGGCGATTCTGGCCTTGGCCTCGACCATCGCGCTCGGCTGGTGGCTCTGGAAAACGAAGGCAGAACTGCGAGCTGTTGTGCTGAAAGTCGCCGCGCCCGCCGCCGCAATTCTACTGGTGACTGCGGCGGGCATGGCGTATTACAACTATCGGGTCACCGGAAACGCGCTTACCCTGCCCTATCAGGCGCACGACCGCCAGTACGACATGGTTTCGATGTTCGCCTGGTCGAAGACGCGCGCGCAGCCGGTCTACCATCACGAGGTCATGCGGAAGTTCTGGGCGGAGTGGCACGTCGATCAGGTGAAGGTAGCGCACGACGCGATGGTGGAAGCGTTTCTGGCGAAGGTATCGCTTACGTACGACTTCTTCTTCGGCTTGTGGCCGATGCTGATCCCGCCCTTGATCTGGCCCTATCCGCTCAAATCCACCGAAGAGCGGCTGACCGTATTTTTCCTGGCCGCTTTCACCCTGGCCCTGGCGCCGCTCACCGGATTTGCGCCCCACTACGCCGCCGCGTTCGCATGCCTCGCTCTTCTGCGATTCCTGCAAACCCTCAGCCGCTTGCAGGGTTGGCGTCCAGGGGGAAAGCCTTTGGGATTCGCAGTGGCGGTCTTCTTCGTGGTTCTGATCCCCTATCAGTTCGCCGCCGAATTGGTTCTCTTGTTCAAGTATGGCGAGTATGCTCCGCAGCTCGCCCTCGCCCGCGAGCCGATCGTCCAAACCCTGGAAAAACAGCCCGGACGCCAGCTTGTGTTGGTACGCTATTCACCCACTCACGACGTCCACCAGGAATGGGTATATAACAGCGCCGGTATCGACGCCTCTCAAATAGTCTGGGCCCGCGAAATGACGCCGGAGCAGGACCGTCCCTTCATTCAATACTTCCGCGGCCGCAAGGTCTGGTTGCTGGAGCCCGACCAAACGCCCCCGAAGCTGACGGCTCTTCCATGATCGAAATGGCCGAGGGCGCGCGCACGAAATCCTACGGCGAGGGCTACCAGCCAACGCTGGTGGATCGTTTCGGCGTCTGGTTGTCGGCTCGCCAGGTTCACCGCTACGTTCCAGAATTTCGCGGCAAGCGCATCGGCGATTTCGGATGCGGCTACCACGCCGCGTTCGCCCGCACCATTCTCGACTCGGTAGACGAAGCCGTCCTGGCCGATGTTTCGATTTCCGCCGACCTGCGCGATCATCCGAAGGTCAGAGCGCTCACCGGACCCATCCCCGAAGTGCTGTCGCCCCTCGCGTCCCAATCGCTCGACGTGATCCTCTGCATCTCCGTGCTCGAACATTTGTGGGAACCGGTCCACGCCATCGCCGAATTCCACCGTCTTCTAGCCTCCGGCGGAGTCTGCCTGCTGAACGTCCCGTCCTGGCGCGGCAAATGGTTTCTGGAGTACTCGGCCTTTCGCCTCCGCTCGAGCCCAGCCGAAGAGATGGACGACCACAAGTGCTATTACGACGTGAAAGACTTTTGGCCGTTACTGGTGCGCGCCGGCTTCCGGCCCTCGGACATTCGCTGCTTCAGTCACAAATTCGGCTTGAACACGTTTGCGGTTTGCAGATCGCCAAAATGACCAATCCAATTACACCGGTAGCCCGCGACGATTGGGAAGGCCACTGGCGCGACTACACCGCCGCCGCCGAGCACAATCCCGCCCAACGCTACCGCCGGCAGCTTGCCTGCAAGCTACTCCGGCGTTTCGGTTGCTCGCGCGGCGCCAAAATCCTCGATATCGGCAGTGGCCAGGGCGACCTCGCGGTGGACTTGCAACGCAGCTTCCCCGAATCTAAAATTGCCGGCCTGGAACTAAGCGCCATCGGCGTCGAAGTGTCGAGCAGGAAAGTCCCAAAAGCCCAGTTCCTGCAATGCGACCTGCTGGAATCCCCGGATGCCGGCCCGCTACGCCATTGGGCGCAGTTCGCGGTCTGCTCGGAAGTTCTGGAGCACCTAGACGACCCCGGCCTCCTGCTCTCGAATGCTTCCGAATACCTGGCGCCAGGTTGCACGCTGGTGGTCACGGTCCCCGGTGGCCCAAAATCGGAGTTCGACCGCTACATCGGCCACCGCCAGCACTTCACCCCGGCCAGCCTGCGCTCCCTGCTGGAGGCGCAAGGATTTACAGTCGAGTTGGCCACTACCGCGGGCTTCCCATTCTTCAATCTCTATAGGCTGATTGTCATACTCCGGGGCAAGAGCCTTATCACCGACGTAGACAGCAAGTCTCAGGGCTTCGCCGCGACCTTAGCCCGTGCCGTGATGGGCCTATTTCGCCCTCTATTCGCGTTGAACCTCACCGGCACGCAACTCGGCTGGCAAACGATAGCAGTAGCCCGTGTGGGGCAGGATGGTATCCTGCCGGCCGATTGAAAATCGGCCCTGCAGCCCATATAGAAGCGCCGTAAAACAGCCGAATTATAACCAGGCAGTGGCAGAGTTGAACCATCTGGAAACCATTCCGCAAGAATCAGTAGCCCAAAACGGCTTGGCCCGATTGCTCGAAGCAGTCGAACTGCAAACCCCGCCCATCCGTTGCGGTTTCGCCTCAAAATTTATCGCCGAAACGATCGCCATCCTGGAACAAATAGACATCGCCGCGATCGAGCGCATGGCCACGGCCCTGGCCCGCGTCCGCGAAAACGGCGGCCGCCTATTCATCCTGGGCGTCGGCGGATCGGCCGGGCACGCCGGCCACGCCGTCAACGACTTCCGCAAGCTCTGCGGCTTCGAAGCCTATGCACCCACCGACAACGTGCCGGAGCTCACCGCACGCGCCAATGACGAAGGCTGGGAAACCTGCTTCGCGGGGTGGCTCGAAGGCTCGAGAATCAATTCGCGCGACGGCGTGCTCGTGTTTTCCGTCGGCGGCGGCAACCGCGAGAAGAACGTTTCCGTCAACATCGTCCGCGCGCTCGAAACGGCCGTTCAACATGGCGCGCAGGTTTTCGGCATCGTGGGCCGCAACGGAGGCTTCACGCGGGAAGTTGCCGAAGCATGCGTGGTCATCCCCACCGTCGCAGCTGACCGCGTGACGCCGCATACCGAAGGACTCTGCGCCGTGCTGTGGCACCTGCTGGTCAGCCATCCATTGCTACAGCGCGCCGGAACGAAGTGGGAGTCAATCCGGTGACGGACCGCCGATTCTTTCTCGCCGGGGGAGCGGGCTTCATCGGAAGCCATTTTACGGACCGGTTGCTGGCCGAACGCGACGTCGACCAAGTCACGCTTTTCGACAACTTCACCTCCGGCCGACAGTGGCATTATGCGCATCACCAAGGCGACCCGCGTCTGCGCGTAATCCACGGCGACGTGAAGGATCTGCCGGCGCTGGAGCG
Organism: Bryobacteraceae bacterium; assembly: GCA_036521635.1. Classification (GTDB taxonomy): domain Bacteria; phylum Acidobacteriota; class Terriglobia; order Bryobacterales; family Bryobacteraceae; genus Palsa-89. Next base: position 10,688 of record DATDHK010000546.1, read on the forward strand.
GGCCATGCACGGTCACGACGTAGTGATCCACCTGGCCTCGAATCCCGACATCGCCCGCGCCGCGACCGAACCCGACATCGACTTTCGCGAGGGAACCTATTTAACCCAGCAGATCGTCGAGGCCATGCGCCGCACCGGTGCGCCCCGGCTGCTCTACGCGTCCGGAAGCGGCGTGTATGGCGACCTGGGCGAGCACGAAGCCGCCGAGGACTTCGGCCCGCTGCTGCCAATTTCCACTTACGGCGCCAGCAAGCTCGCGGGCGAAGCGCTGATCGCGTCCTACTGCGCGATGTTCGGCATCCGCGCCTGCGCTTTCCGTTTCGGCAACGTGGTCGGCCCGCGCCAGACGCACGGAGTCGGCTTCGATTTTATCCGCCGCCTGGAGTCGCTCCCAGATCGCTTGCGTATTCTCGGCGACGGAACGCAAAGCAAGTCCTACATCTATGTCGAAGACGTCATCGCAGCGGTGCTGCTTGCGCACCAGAAGACCGGCAAGTGTTTCGACGTCTACAACGTCGCGACCGGCGACTACATCACCGTCACCGAAATCGCGCAGCTTGCGCTGGAAGTCGTGGGTCTCACGGAAGAAAAGTGCGGCTTGAGTACACCGGCGGCGACCGCGGCTGGAAGGGCGACGTCCCGGTGGTGCGCTTGAACACCAATCGGATCGGCGGCCTGGGCTGGACCTGCCGCCGCACATCTCGTCAGGCCCTATGCGTTGCGATGCGCTCCATGCTGGAAGACGCCCGCGCGGGAAGGCTCTGAACTTATGCGGCGCGCTGTGTTTCTGGATCGCGACGGAGTGGTGAATCGCGCCCTGCTGCGCGAAGGACGGCCGTACCCGCCGGCGTCGCTCTCCGATCTTCGCGTGCTGCCCGGCGTGCGCGAGGCCTGCCGAAAACTGCGCGAAGCCGGATTCGCCCTGATCCTGATCACCAACCAGCCGGACATTGCGCGCGGCGCCGTCGAGGCCTCCCAAGTCGCCGAAATCAATAGCCTGCTGCAACGGTATCTGCAACTGGACGACATCCGCATGTGCCCGCATGACGACGACGCCCATTGCGCCTGCCGCAAGCCGCGCCCCGGCCTCTTGCTGGATGCCGCGCGCCGCTGGGACATCAATCTGGCTGAAAGCTACATCGTGGGCGACCGCTGGCGCGACGTGGAAGCCGGGCAGCGCGCGGGTTGCCAAGCCGTCTTCGTGGACTACGGCTACCGCGAGCGCCGGCCGGATGCGCCCTACCTGCGCGTTCGTTCGCTGCGCGAAGCGGCTACATGGATTCTTCAAAAAACTCAGACGGGAGCCTTGTGCCATGCCTGACCGCGTTTCCGCGCTGCAAGTGAAAATCTTCGCCGACGGCGCCGACAAGAAATCGATTCTCGAGCTCGCCGGAAATCCGTGGATCAAAGGCTTCACCACCAACCCCACCCTGATGCGCAAGGCCGGCATCGCCGATTACGAATCCTTCGGCCGCGAACTGGCCCGCGAGATTCCGGACCGGCCGTTTTCCTTCGAGGTCCTTTCCGACGACTTCGAAGAAATG
>DATDHK010000547.1:0-5061 GCA_036521635.1 Bryobacteraceae bacterium
CTGAGCAATGGTCGAAAGAAATCCACGTACCGCAGACCATCGAGGGCGCGTTCGGGCAAGGCGCCGAGGACATGATCGTCGTGCTGCCCGATTCGAAGACGGTACATAACGGGTCAATGTACTCCAGCTCGGCGACGACTGGCGACTTCGAGCAGTTCATCGCGCATGATGTAGTCGCCTACATCGATGCGCATTACCGCACGATTCCCAAGCGCACCAGCCGTGGTTTGGTGGGGCACTCGATGGGCGGTTACGGCGCGAGCCGCATCGGTATGAAGCACTCCGATGTGTTTGGCAGCCTCTACATCATGAGCCCGTGCTGCATGTCGGCACGTGTCGCGGGACCGGCTAATCCGGAGAACGAGAAAGCTCTGGCCGCGGTAAGAACTCCCGAAGATTCCGCCAAGCTGCCGTTTGGCCTCCGCGCGCAGCTTGCATCCGCCGCCGCATGGTCGCCGAATCCAAAGAACCCGCCGCTGTACCTCGACCTGCCGATCGGCGCGCTCCAGCTGGAAGTGCTCGCAAAATGGGCAGCCAACGCGCCACTGGCGTTTGTCGACCAGTACATTGCCAACCTGCGCCAATACCTCGCGATCGCCATCGATGTAGGCGATCAGGACGGCCTGCGCACGGGCGCCGCCAAGCTGCACGAAATTTTGGACAGCTACGGCGTCGCCAACACCTTTGAGGTTTATCAGGGCACTCATACCAGCGCGGTGGCGGTCAGGTTCCAGAACTTCGTCATGCCGTTTTTCAGCAAGAATCTGTGCTCTGGCAAAAACTGTATATGAACCCGTCTTGGTTCTCGGTGTTCAGTGCAGGCGTGATACGTCCGCTCCTCCAGCGGTTTCGGCCGTTCGTTTTTTTGAAGCTCATCTATACTGATTACGTGCCATCGGGAGAAGCACATTCCCATTCACACGGGTGTCCGCGAAGCATGCGGGCGGGATTCCCTGCCTGGAGACCGAGGACGTCGCGGCTGATCGATCCCGCCGCGACCGTGGCAACAGCCCAGTGCTAAAGCTGATCTTCACGTCGCGTATTGCCGTCACTGCCGCTTTTTTTATCGCTTCCGGCGTGGCCGCTGGTCCACCCTTCGCCGGCGCCGACGCCTTCATTCAGAAGAACTGCGCCGCATGCCACAACTCCTCCGCCCCCGGCGCACGACTCGACCTCACCAAACTCGTCTACGAACCCAGCAACCCGGATAATTTCGCCGCCTGGGTCAAAGTTCATGACCGCGTCTCCGCAGGTGAAATGCCCCCGGCGCCGATCGCGCGGCCCTCCGCCGATTCGCTCGCCCAGTTCGTCAATGGCCTGAACGCCGCACTCACTTCATACGAACGCGCCGTCGCCACCGAGCGCGGCCGCGCCGGACTTCGCCGCCTCAACGCCTACGAATACGAGAACTCGATCCGCGACATCCTCAACATTCCCTGGGTCCAGATCAAATCCAAACTGCCGCAGGACGGCGAGGCCTGGCGCTACAACAAGATTGGCGCCGCGCTCGATGTCTCCCATGTTCAGCTCGCGCGCTACATGAGTTCGGCCGACTACGCGCTGCGCGAAGCCATGGCCGCGAGACTAGTCCGGCAACCCGCCACCACCACTCGCATCTACGCGCGTCAGGAGCCTACGATGCGGAACTATCGGCCGCGTGAGGGCAATACGCGTACCGACCGCCTGAGCTTCCCCGTTCTCGATTCGCACGCTCAGCCGGATGTGCGAGCTGGCCGCAGCCCTATCTCCAGCCCGGAAACCAAAGAACACGAGGCAGTGGGGCGTGTCTCCAGTATTTTCTCCGATGCCGGCGGGTTCAGTTGGAGCAGTTTCCGCATCCCCGCCGCGGCCCGCTACCGCGTCAGGGTCAAAGGCTACACCATCTGGGTCAGTGGCGGCGGTGTGGACCACTGGAACTTCACTGGGTTCGGCGCCGAAAAGGTGGCCTACCTAAACCCCTCCACTTACCACCGGCCTAATTCCGATGAAGTCTGGCCCAGTCGCCGCAACGAACCCATCGGCATCTACGCCCAAAGCTCCGGTCAATCCCGCCCGCTGGCCGCGTTCGACTTCACACCCGAGCCTTCCGTCCAGGAAGTGGAAGTTCTGCTCAGCCCGAACGAAGTCATCCAGACCGACCCCATGCGCCTGTTCCGAACCCGCGTCAACGGTAGCGAGGAAGCGTACGTGAACCCGCTGGCTCAGCAAGACGGCATGCCGGGCGTCGCGTTCCAGTGGCTGGAAGTCGAAGGCCCCCTCTCCGACCAGAACACCACGGCCGGCTACCGCCTGATGTTCGGCGACCTGCCGATGCGCCGGCTGGAAAAAGGCGCACCGGGCGGCGTGACTCTTCAGATCCTGGCGCCGCCGCCTGCGCCCAGTGAAGCCGGTGGAGGCCGGGGCCGCTTCGGTCCACGAACGCAGGATGTCGGCGTTGAAGTGGTGAGCGATCATCCGCGTGAAGACGCCGAGCGCCTCATCCGTGCGTTTCTCGCGCGAGCTTACCGCCGGCCCGTCGAGGAAGCACTCGCTAAACGGTTCATCGAGCTCTTCAACCAGCAGGTCGAACTGGGCCACGGCTTTACGAAATCGCTGCTTTCCGCATACACGGCCATTCTCTGCTCACCGGGCTATCTGTACGTCCAGGAAGCACCCGGCAGGCTCGATGATTATGCCCTCGCCACCCGTCTCTCCCTCTTCCTGTGGAACTCGCCACCGGACGACGGACTCCGCGTCCTAGCCGCGGAAGGCCGGCTCAGCAGACCCGAAGTCCTTAAAGCCCAGACGGATCGTCTGCTCAACGACGCGAAGGCCCGCCGCTTCATCGACGCTTTCACCGATTACTGGCTCGACCTCCGCAAGATTGACGATAGTTCACCCTCGAGCACTCTCTACAACGACTACGAACTCGATGACCCGCTCAAGCTCGCCGCCGTCGAAGAAACCCGTCTCTTCGTCCAGGAACTATTCAACCGGAACCTCCCGGCGCGCACCATCGTCGATTCCGACTTCACGTTCCTCAACGAACGTCTGGCGAAACACTACGGCATCCCTGGCGTCAGTGGGGTCGCGATGCGCAAGGTCGCGCTCCCGAAAGACTCCGTTCGCGGCGGAATCATGACTCAGGCGAGCATTCTGAAGGTGACTGCCAACGGGACCACCACGTCGCCGGTTCTCCGCGGCGTCTGGATCATGGAACGCATCCTCGGCTTCCACACCGCCCCGCCCGCGGGCGTGCCCGCTCTTGAGCCGGATATCCGAGGCGCCGTCACCATCCGCCAGCAGCTCGATCGCCACCGCGCCGATCCCACTTGCGCTTCCTGCCACCGTAAGATCGATCCTCCGGGATTCGCGCTCGAAAGCTTCGATGTCATGGGCGGCTGGCGTGACCGCTATCGCGTCTTCGCCGAGGGTGTGAAGCCTGAATCCGGCATCGGCCTTTCGGGTCAGCCTTTCGGCTTTCACTACGGGCTGCCGGTAGATTCCTCTGGCGCCCTCACCGATGGCCGCGCCTTCAAAGACATTCACCAATTCAAACGGCTTCTGCTCGATCGGGAGGAGCAAACCATCGCCCGAAACCTCGTCAGCCAGCTTGCCACCTACGCCACCGGGGCGGCCATCGGCTTCTCGGATCGCAAACAGGTGCAGGAAGTTCTCGAAAAGACCCGCGGCTCAGGCTACGGAGTTCGCGATATCGTTCACGGGATCGTTCAGAGCGATCTCTTCCGAAATAAATGATCGGGGATGCCAGAATGTTGAACACGAACGGACATATTCGAAGCCCACATCGCGCCATCTCCCGCCGCACGATGCTGCGCGGCGCCGGCGTCGGGCTGGCGCTGCCGCTTCTGAACGCGATGACTTCCGCCACTGCCCGCGCGCAGTCCGCAGCGCCACGCCGGATGTTCGCCATCTGCAACAACCTCGGCCTTCTGCCCGATGAGTTCTTCCCGGCAAATGCCGGCCCCCGCTACGCCCCGTCAAACTACCTCAAAATCCTTCAGGATCACCGCAAAGACTTCACCGTCTTCTCCGGCGTCTCGCATCCCAACGTGGATGGCGGCCACCCGTCCGACATCAGCTTCCTGACGGCAGCGCCGCACCCGGCCAGCAGTTCGTTCCGAAATAGCATCTCGCTCGACCAGTACATCGCCGAACGCATCGGCAATCAGACGCGCTTTCCGTCGCTCACCCTGGCCGTCAACACAGGGGCGCGCTCCCTCTCCTGGACCGGTAACGGCGTCGCCATCCCGCCGGAACAAAGCGCCGCCGGCGTCTTCCGCCAGATGTTCATTCAGGGCAGCCCCAAAGAGGTCGAAGCGAAGATCGCGGAACTCGATACCGGCCGGTCCATTCTCGATGCCGTAGCCGACCAGGTCCGCGGACTCGAGCGCAGCGTTGGCGCGGCCGACCGCGCGCGTCTCGACCAGTACTTCACGAGCGTCCGCGAACTCGAAAACCGCTTGCAAGAGTCCAAAGGATGGGAGCGAAAACCCAAACCGGTCGTGAAGGAACCCGAACCGCAGGACCCCGCCAACCCCGCGCAGTACATGGCCAAGGTTGCGAACATGTACAGCCTGGTGCGCGTGGCCTTTGAAACCGATTCCACGCGCGCTGTGACTCTCATGCTCGACAGCGTCAGCACCCCGGTCGTGGAGATCAAAGGGGTAACCATCAGCGACGGCTACCACAATCTTTCGCATCACGGGAAATCGGAGGCGAAGCTGGCTCAGCTCCGCATCATTGACTCATGGCACATGCGTCTGCTCGCGGATCTTTTCAAAGGGCTGAAAGGGGTCCAGGAAAGCGGTGAAACACTTCTGGACCGCGCCATCGTCCTCTACGGCTCAAACCTCGGCGATGCCAACGCCCACTCCACGACGAACATGCCGGTCCTAATCGCGGGTGGCGGCTTCCGGCATGCCGGCCACCTCGCCTTCGACCGCAACCAGAACTACCCGCTTCCCAACCTGTTCGTTTCCATCCTCCAGCGCATGGCGATCGAAGCCGGCAGGTTTGCCTCATCCACGGGCACGATGTCGGGTCTCGACGTGACCAAAG
>DATDHK010000548.1:0-3419 GCA_036521635.1 Bryobacteraceae bacterium
CTCATTGGCGCCCCAACAGATCTTCAAGATCGGCAACAAGACTGCCAGGGAACCGGGGTGTTGTCTCTCCAGTCACGTCTACAAGAAGGTCCACGTCGCTCTCGACTGTTTCTTCCCCGCGAGCTACCGAGCCGAAAAGGAGCACGTTCCCAGCGCCATGGCTTGCGGCGATGCGAAGGATCTCGTCGCGGCGGTCTTGCATGTTCTGCCGGGTACTCATTCGCTTACATTGGATCGTCAGTCTGCTTTTAGGTGCGGAGCTAAAGAGGTACGGAGGAAGCTCTACCTCGGCTCGCGCGGCTCACTCGGCGCAGTGATCTCTCGCACATTGTTTCGCAAATATCGTCCAACTCTGAAATCCTTTGACGCGAGCTGCCGATTCCGCAGAAGCGACTCCATCTGACCAGCGCGGCCGGCGCGGTAGACAATGATTCCGGCATCGGCTGTGAATAACCGATTTGGACGAATCCTGCTGCTCTGGTTGAACGCGCCCCGAAATAAGAAAAACGCCCCAATTGGAGGCGGCTTTCATCGGATCGAGGCCGAGTGCGTTAGACCGCGATGTATTCGGTATCCGTGCTCGGAGTGGGAATCGCAGCGCCCTGCTCGCGGAGTTCATCCAGGTACAGATCGATGGCTTCGCGAATGTTCCGATCCATCTCCTCGCGCGTGCGTCCAACGCTCACGCACCCAGGAAGATCGGGCACGTACGCCGAGTAGCCGGTGTCGGTTTTTTCGATTACCACTGCATATCTCATTTCAGTCCCGCCTGTTTCAGAATACTCGAAAGCGTGCCTGTCGCGACATCCGACCCGAGGTGACCGGGAACCACGACAATGCCCGGTTTCGCGGCGTTAATATACACTCGGTGGTCTCCCCGGGTACGTTTGAGCTTCCAACCGTCCTGCTCGATCAGCTTGATCGCGTCGCGCACTTTCATCTTACGTCCTACTCACGGCCAGTATTGCGGCCATCCATGGTAAAGGGTTTAGCCCGCCGGCTGAATTAGCTCAAGACGTTGACCTCCTGTTTGTTGCGGAAACAAAAGCCCACCCCTATCGCGCCGCCCGCAAAAAGCTGACAATCTGCCAGCGCTGTTGCTCCGGCAGATGCGCAAACGATGGCATCCCGTGCCAGATCGACCCGTTTCGCAGCACCCAAAATAATGTCCCCGGCGCCGCCTGGTTCACTTCCGCGCGATTGAGTGACGGCGCTTTTCCCAATCCCTCCAGTTTGGCGCCATGACAGGCGGCGCACTCTCGCGCATACAGCTTCGCCCCCGCCCGTTGCGCCACTTCATTCGCATCGAACGGATTGTTCACACTCGCCGTTGTAGTGGGCGCCCGCCGAATCGGACTTCCTCCCCAACCGAGCGACACCGCCAGAAAAACGCCGACGCAGCCCCTCATCGCACACCGCCGCGAAACAAACCCCTGGCCGCGCGCCCGATTTGCGCTACTTCGTACGACACGCCAAAACGAAGCAGGAATCCGGCGCTAGTCCCGGTCACCCCGAAGCCGGGCGAAACTTTGAAAGTTGTGCCGCTCGCCAGCGTCCATGCAACGGTGGGCGCAACGTAGTGCGACGTTTCGGTAAGGCCAAAACTCTCATGCGTCCCCAGACCCCCGTACATCTCCACGCCCACTTGGAAATTCTCCGGACAGAGACTGCATCGGTCCGGCCGCGCCGCCAGCGCTAAAGGCCGGCTTACGCCCGCCGCGTAGCCGAACTCAAAAGGCGCGTGACGTACATTTTTCTCCACAATAAAATTTTCAGCGATGGTCCACCCTTTGAAGTGGCTGCTCAGGATCAGCTTGGCCTCTAGCTCCCGCTTTTTCTCAAACCGCGCATCCCCGGTGTCTTCCGCGATATCCGCTTTCCCATCGTGACCCACTACTTCGAGCAACGCCCTGTCGGCGCCGTTGATGTTTTCAAACTCGACATACAAAACGGGATTGATCCAATGCTCGCGCGGCAGCAATCGAAAGCGGTTCTCGATGCGGTATCCGGTAAAGAGCGTGGTCTCGCCCGCCGTCGCCTGGCCGTCCAGATAAAATTCAGCGGTCCACCAACCCCTTACGCCGTATTCCAGTTCCGTCGAAGCGCCCAGGAACCGGCTACCGCCGCCCGGTTTTCCGGTCACGTTTTTGGTGGCGAACTCCAGATTTCCAGGCTCCTCCATTTGGTGGGTGTAGGTGATGAAGAAAGGCCCCTCGGCGGCCCAGCAAGCCGGAAATAGAACTGCCGCCAGTATGCAACCTGGTTTCACCACGTAGTGGATGCTAACAACTTTCAGGCTGGCACGCGATCAAATTTCAGCAAATGAGTTGCATCGAGGGCTGGATGGCAAGATATAGGACTCAAACGGTCGCATATCATCCAGCTATTTAGGCTAACGGTTACTATCCAAAAAAACACTAGTAACTTCCCTAGGCACATGTTATTCTGACTTACCCCTTAAATTTAAGGGCCGCCCCCGCCCGTTTTGCCGTTTCGCCCTTTCAAGCGAGTGTGTAGATAAGGAGAGCCGATGCCAGTTGCACGCTTCCGCATCAAAGACCCGTCAACCGGGCTGTTCTTTCGAGATGGACGCCGCATAGTACGTACGCTTCCGGTCGGATCCGTTATCAAAGTGGACCATACTATTTTGGATGGCGACCAGCTCGTAGACGTACTGTGGGAGAACGAGAAGGTTCTAATGTTCACCCAGGACATACGGGCGCGCGCGGAGCGTGAGCCCTAGAGCAAATCCTCTTTAAGGTTCAGCGAGCTGTCAAGCCTCTTCGCCTGCACCGCGCTCCCCTCCCGAATCTCATCCGTCCCCCTCCGCACCACCACGTCCCCGGCATGAAGCGCCCCCTGGACCTCTACCAGATCCCCCTCGCCAGCCCCGCGTTTGACATTCACCCACTCCGCCCGACCCTCCCTAATCCGAATCACAAACGTCCGCTCGGTGGTTGTCACCACGCTCGTGGCCGGAACCAGCAGCGCGGCCAACCCCCGCACCGGCCAGGACACTTCCGGATACATCCCCGGCGAAAGCAATCCCCGCCCATTCTGAACATCCAGCTCCACGGCCATCGTGCGCGTCTTGGCATCGATCGCCGGCGAAACTCGCGCCACAACTCCGGAAAAAGTCCGCCCCGAATATGCGGGAACCGTAAAGCTCACATGCCCGCCACGAACAATACCCGCGACATTTGTTTCGGGCACCGCCACCACCAGCCGCAGCCGCGCGACTTGTTGCAGCTCCAGCAATCCCTCCGCGCCATCGTTCCCCGGACCCACCAGCGCCCCCGGATGCACGAACCGATTAGTGATCACGCCCGCAAAGGGCGCCGTCACACTCAGGTACCGCTCCAAATCCCTGGACGCCCTCACCGCCGCCTGCGCCGCCCGCACCGCACTCTCGCGCGACC
>DATDHK010000549.1:0-6279 GCA_036521635.1 Bryobacteraceae bacterium
CCGATGAGGCCGAAACCTTAACCCTGGCCAACAACGAAGGCCGCATCCAACTGGTGTTGCGTAACGGCAGCGATCATACCATCGAGAAGACGCCGGGCCGCGACATCGGCGAGCTATACGGCGTGCGCGGAGTGCGCAAGAAAGTGGCTGAGGGTCCGCCCCGGCCCCGGCCCAGGCCGGTGGCCAGCGTGGCGCCGCCTCCCCCGCTTCCGCCGCCTCCTCCGGACCAGATCATCGTGATCCGGGGAACAACCAAGACGGTCGAAAGTGTGGGCGTGAATCGTCCGACGGACGGAGGAAAGTAGATCATGCAATCCATAAAGCACCTATCGTTTGGGTTGGCGCTGGCAGTTGCAACGGCGAGTCTGGCCTTCGCTCAGGCTGGCCCAGAAGATATCCGCCTGACGGTCGGCAAGAGCATCACCATCGACTATCCGGCCGATATCGCACGGATTTCAACCAGCGACCCCGGCATCGTGGACGCATCGCCGGTAACGGCGCGCGAAGTCCTGGTGCATGGCAAAGCTTTCGGCACGGTGACCATGATCGTTTGGAGCAAGACCGGCGAGCGCAATTTTTATAACGTCACGGTCGAGCAAAACCTGGAACCGCTGCGCAAGCTGCTCAAGGAAACGTTCCCCAAGGAAGATATCCATATTCAATCTTCGCGGGACTCCATGTCGCTGACCGGCAAGGTTTCGTCCAAAGACGTTTCCGAGCGAGCCACCGCGCTCGCGGTGCCCTTCGCCAAGACCGTCGTCAACAACTTGCAGATCGCAGCGGCAGCGGTGGAAAAGCAGATTCTCCTGCGGGTCAAGTTCGCCGAGCTCGACCGGACCGCCGCCAGCCAATTCGCGGTCAATCTGATTTCCACCGGGGCCACGAATACGCCGGGGCGAATTACAACCGGTCAGTTCCCCGCGCCCACTACTTCCACCGTGACCGGCGTGAACGGCGCCAACCTGAACCTGCCCACCACGTTCAATATTTCCGACGCCCTCAACATCTTTGCTTTCCGGTCGGACCTCAACCTGGGCGCATTGATTCGCGCGCTGCAGAGCCGCAATTTGCTTCAGATCCTGGCCGAACCGAACCTGATCACCTCCAACGGCAAGGAAGCCAGTTTCTTGGTGGGCGGCGAGTTTCCGATCCCGGTGCTGCAAGGCGGCGGCAATTCCGGCGCCGTCACCATCGTGTTTCGCGAATTCGGCGTGCGGCTGACCTTCAATCCGTCAATTACGGAAAACGGCACCATCCGTATGTACGTGAAGCCGGAAGTATCAACGCTGGATGTGGCCCACGGGATTTCATTCAACGGTTTCACTATCCCCGCTCTTTCCACCCGCAAGATGGAAACCAACATCGAGCTCGGGGAGGGCCAGAGCTTTGTCATCGGCGGCCTCATCGACAACCGCCTCACCGAAACCATATCGAAAATTCCCGGCTTGTCCAGTTTGCCGATCCTGGGAAACCTGTTCAAGAGCAAGGAAGTAGATCGGAATAACACGGAGCTGGTGGTCATGGTCACGCCCGAAATCACCATGCCTCTACAGGCCGGCGAACCGAAGCCAATGCCGGTCATGCCGCGAGAATTCCTGGCGCCCACAACTTCGTCCGATCCCTACCAGGTAAAAGGGAAGCCCGGCAAGAAGAAGTAACGGATGCCAAGCACACTGAGCCACGAGATGGAGTTTATGAGATGACAAGCCGGGGACCAGCCCTATCAGCTTTGTCGATCGTGCCGGACCGCGAGTTGGCCAGCCAGTTCACGGCCTCCAACGACCGCACGCGCTCATTCCAGATCGTGGCCGATCTGAAAGCCTATCCCACCAACCAGGCGCTCGAGGTTCGTTTGCGTCAAGCCAAGCCGGATGTCATTCTGCTGGACCTGGCCACCGATCTCGATGCGGCCTGCGAGCTTATCCGCAGCGTTACGCTCCTGAACCAGCAAACCCATATCGTGGGCTTGCACCTGCGCAACGACTCGGACGCGATTCTTCGCTCTCTCCGTGCGGGCGCCAGCGAATTCCTGCACGCGCCTTTCGACGCCAATGTTCACATCGAAGCGGTCGCGCGCATAAACCGGCTGCTTCAGCCGGAACCCGCGGGGAACGCTCAACCGGGAACCATAATTGCGTTCTCCAGCGCGAAACCAGGTTCGGGCGCGTCCACACTGGCCGCCCAGACGGCGTTCGCGCTCCGCCGGACAACCGGCAAGCGGGTATTGCTCGCCGATTTCGATTTGATGGGCGGCATGATCGGATTCTATCTCAAGCTGACCAACACGAAATCTCTGTTGGATGCGATTCAATTCGCGGAAAACCTGAACGAGTCGGTGTGGCCGACCTTTGTTTCGGCCTGCGATGGCGTCGATATTCTTCCGGCGCCGGAAGCGCCCTACGCCGGCTTGATCGATGCCGCCCGCCTGCACGCCGTATTGGAACATGCCCGCATGAATTACGACTGGGTGGTGATCGATCTCCCGGTGGTATTCCAGCGCCTCAGCCTGATGACTATTTCCGAGTCGGACCGGGCCTTCCTTGTGTCCACTCCGGAATTGCCGAGTTTGCACCTGGCGCGCAAGGCGGTCAATCTGCTCGATCAGTTAGGCTTCCCCAAGGACCGCTTTCAGGTCATGGTCAATCGTATCAACAAGCGGGATGAGATCAACAGCGCGGACATCGAAAAGCTGTTTAACTGCACGGTGCACTCGCGCGTTCCGAACGACTACTTCTCCCTGCACCGGGCCGTCACGCTGGGGCAGCCGGTGGACGGGCATTGTGAGCTGGGCAAGGCCATCGAGAACCTGGCGGACCGGTTATCGGGCAACGGAGTGAGCGAACGCAAGCGTCCGCCGATAGCCGCCGATTCGAGGACGGTGCTCTCGGCGGTGTAGTGAAGATTTATTATGTTTCCGAATCTCGAAACCAAATCGACGACGCAAGTGAGCTGGGAACAGCGGCTGCTGAAGAACGGCGGCAAATCCAAGGGCGCCCTGAAGCCCGAATACCAGGAGCTGAAGTTTACCCTGCACCGCAAGCTGGTCGACAAAATCAATCTGGACGCCCTCGCCAGCATCGACAACCAGCGCGTGCGCAGCGAAGTGCGGCAGGCGCTCATTTCACTCATCGATTCCGAGCCGACGCTGCTCAGCTCGCTCGAAAAACAGCAAATTTGCGACGAAGTGCTGGACGAGGTTTTTGGTTTGGGTCCACTCGAACCCCTGCTCGCGGATCCCAGCATTTCCGACATTCTGGTGAACACGCACAAACAGGTCTACGTCGAGCGAAAGGGCCTTCTGGAGCTGACTTCGGTCAACTTCCGCGACTCGCAGCACCTGTTGCGGATCATCGACAAAATCGTTTCCCAGGTGGGCCGCCGCGTCGACGAATCCACGCCCATGGTGGATGCGCGCTTAAGCGACGGCTCGCGTGTCAACGCCATCATTCCGCCGCTGGCGGTGGACGGGCCGTTGCTTTCTATTCGCCGTTTCAGCACCGACAAGCTCATGCCTCCGGATCTGGTGGACCGCGCGGCCATGACTCCGGGCATGATGGAACTGCTCGAAGCGGCCGTGAAGGCCAAGCTGAATGTCGTCATCGCGGGTGGAACGGGCGCCGGAAAAACCACCTTGCTGAACGCCCTCTCGGCCTTCATTTCCCCCAAGGAGCGCATCGTCACCATCGAAGACGCGGCCGAATTGCAGCTGAAGCAGCCGCATGTGGTGCGCCTGGAAACGCGTCCGCCCAACCTGGAAGGCAACGGGGCCGTCCGGCAGCGCGAGCTGCTCATCAACTGCTTGCGTATGCGCCCGGACCGGATCGTGGTCGGCGAGGTCCGCGGCGCGGAAGCCCTGGACATGTTGCAGGCCATGAACACGGGTCACGACGGGTCGCTCACCACGGTCCACGCCAACAGTCCGCGCGACGCCATTTCCCGCTTAGAGGTCATGGTGGCGCTGGCCAATTCGAACATGCAGCTCACCTCCATCCGCCAGCAGATTGCCAGCGCGGTGCACCTTCTGGCCCAGGCCGCCCGCATGAGCGATGGCTCGCGCCGCGTGGTGGCCCTGACGGAAGTCACCGGAATGGAAGGCGACATCGTCACGCTGCAGGACATCTTTGTGTTTGAAAAGCGCGGTCTGAATCCGGATGGACGCGTGGTGGGGCGCTTCGCCGCCACCGGCATCCGTCCCAAGTTCTACGAAAAACTGCTGGCGGCGGGCATCCGGCTGCGAGCCGATCTCTTCGACGAGGTAGTGGAGGTCTGAAGCCATGTATATATTGATCGCCATCGCCATTTGGGTTTGCGCGCTCGGCATCTGGTGGGTCTGTTCGAATGCTTTTCGCCATTCGGACCTCGACCGCCTGAAAAGCCGCCTGTTGGGCACCAGCAAAACGAAAAAGACCAAGGTAGCGGCCCAGAACGCCTCGCTGATTCAAGCCGAGGAAAGCGGCGGCCTGCTGGCGACGCGGCTGCTCAAGCGCTACCGCCTCCAATCGAAACTCCAGGAACTGCTGGAGCAAGCCGGCCTGAAATGGAGCACGCACCGGCTGGTAAACACCAGCCTGCTGGCCTGCGTCGCCGGCTGGGCGGCCGCCTGGGTCATTCTGCCGGCCACGCTCCAGCGCTATGCCTACGTGCCCGCCCTGCTGGCCGGCACATTCCCGTTGCTGTACGTTCTGCGCAAACGCAAAGCGCGGCTTCGCAGGTTTGAAGAACTCTTCCCTGAGAGTTTGGAGTTTGTGGCCCGGTCCATGCGGGCCGGCCACGCTTTTTCGGTTTCGCTGGAAATGATCCACCGCGAGTTTCAAGAACCCCTAGCCGGCGAATTCCGGCGCACCTTCGAAGAACACAATTTAGGTTTGCCGCTGGACATGGCCCTACAGAAGTTGGCCAAGCGCGTGCCGTCGCTGGACGTGCACTTCTTCGTTTCAGCCGTCCTGCTGCAAAAGCGCACCGGCGGAAACCTGGCCGAAATTCTGGACAAGCTGGCTTACGTGATTCGCGAGCGGTTCAAATTGCGCGGCCGCATCCGCGCCATCAGCGCCCACGGCCGGATGACGGGCACCGCTCTGACCTGTATCCCCATCGCCGTCGCCGTGATCATGTTTTACACCAATCCGGATTACATCAAATTCTTTTTCCTGGACGACGTGGGAAATATCATGCTGGTCTCGGCCATAGTTTTGCAGCTCATTGGCTACGCCATCATCCGGCAGATTGTGAAGATCGAGGTCTAGAATGGCGATATTTTTTACGCTTCTCATTTTCATCGCAATAGTGGCCGGTCTCTCCTTGCTGGGAATGCGCCTCTATGTGAAGCCCAAGGAGGCCATGGAGCGCGTCGCCGGCACCGGCGCCGACCACGACGCTCCGCCGGTTCATCCCAGCCTGGTATTCCACGACATCGTGAAACGCCTGGGAGCGATGGTGCCCGTTTCGCCGAAAGACGTGAACGTGATGCAGCGCCGGCTGATCCGCGCCGGCATCCGCAATCCCAACGCCCTCAAAATCCTATATGGCGCGAAAGCGCTATTCGGAGTGCTGTTGCCGGCGCTGGTGACGCTCTCGATCTTCAATACCTCGACCGACCAGACCAACAAGTTCGCCGCGATTTTAGGGGCCGTGGCGGTCGGGTTCTTCGGTCCCAACGAGTACGTCCGGATGAAGGCCAAGCACCGCCAGAAACAGATCCACCGGGGCTTGGCCAACGCGCTCGATCTGATGGTCGTCTGCGTCGAGTCCGGCCTGGGACTCGATCAGGCCATTCTGCAGGTCGCCAAGGAATTGGAGCATGCGCATCCGGAAATTACAGAAGAGCTGGCCATCGTCAATCTGGAATTGAAAGCCGGTAAACGCCGCGCCGAAGCCTTGCGGAACCTGGCCGACCGCACCGCGGTGGACGATCTCAAAAAGCTGGTCGCCGTGCTGATTCAAGCCGACCGGTTCGGCACCGGGGTGGCGCAGAGCCTGCGCGCGCACTCCGACTATATGCGCGTCCAGGCCCGGCAGATCGCCGAGGAAAAGGCCGCCAAGCTGGGCGTGAAGCTTGTTTTTCCGATCTTTTTTTGCATCTTGCCCTCGTTGTTTGTCGTTACGGTGGGGCCGGTAGTGATGAAAATCATGCGGGAGCTGCTCCCGATGATGAACAACATGTAGGGGAAGTTATTTTCACGGGAAAGGAGAAAAAACGATGGATGGCTCGATGATTCGCATCATTTGCGCGGTGCTCGCAGTCCTGTTCCTTGGGCTGATCGTTTTGCGCCGCAAGAAGAG
>DATDHK010000550.1:0-1617 GCA_036521635.1 Bryobacteraceae bacterium
CGCAACGAGTCGCACTTTTCGCTGCGGCCGATGCGCCTTTTCACCGCACGCGGCGACCAGATCATCACCTATTCGAAATTTCAGAAGTTTCAAGTGGAGTCGAAGTTCCTGATTGAAGAAGCGCGCCAGCCTTGATCCAATCGCGATAGCATGGTGATGAGATGCCGCGCAGGCTGTTCGCCGACGAACCAGTAAAATTTTCCAAGCTGCCGGCCTATCGCGCGGAGCACTTTCCCTACGCGGGTCCGTATCCGTGGCTCGACCGGCCGGATGCACTCGACCGGATTGACGACAAACTGCGACGAGGGGAAATCGATCTCGAGCAGGCCGGCCAATGCCGGCACTGGGCTTCGCAAGGTTACATCATTCTCCGCCAGTTGATCGACCAGCACACGCTGGATGACGTCTGGAATGCTTACGAAAAGGCGATCCAGGTTGGAAAGATCCGGCTACCGCCCGAGCCTGCCGCCGATGACGATCCGTATCCGGGCCGCTTCCTGAATCCACACAAGAAGACGGGCGCTTTTTGCCAAATCCTAAAGCATCCGGATCTGCTGCGTTGGATTCGCGTTCTTATGGAACGGGAGCCGAAGCCGCTGCAGACCATCATGGCGCACAAGGGTTCGCAGCAAGGCGTGCATTCCGATTCCATTCACATGACCACGTATCCTTTGGGATATTTGTCGGCTGCCTGGATCGCGTTCGAAGACATACATCCCGACAGCGGCCCGCTGGTGTACTATCCCGGAAGCCACAAATTGCCCTACGTTTTTAGCAAGGACGTGGGCCTCAGCGTGTCCGAATTCAAGCAACTGGGTTATGCGTCGTATCACGAGAAGTATGAGCCGCACATCCGGGAATCAATCCAAACGCACGCTCTCGATCCCCACTACTTCCACGCGAAAAAAGGCGATGTTTTAATCTGGCACGCGAATCTACTGCACGGCGGATCGTCGCGAAACAATATGGTGTTGTCGCGCCGTTCGTTAGTCTGCCATTTTTTTGTGAAGGGGTCGTTCGTATATCACGACCTGGCCGCCGCGCAGTCGCGCACGCAATACCTGGGCACTTGCCTATTGCGCGACGACTCGGGAGCGCTTCTGGGCTTGGGCCATAAGAAGCCGCGGCGATAAGCGCTTGCGAATGGCTCGGTGAGCGTTCATACTTCGTTCATGACTCTTAAGAATGCTGCATTCCTGGCGCTGATCGGCCAAAGCCTGCTAACCGTCATGTTGGTTTCGAATTTGATCACTATGCTGCTGGGCGTGGCGCGCGATGTGATTCCGGTGATGACGCTGTTCAGATCGCTGGGTTATGTGCTGGCAAGCCTGAGTCTGGTTCTGTTCTTTTACGTTTTCCACAAAACGCAGTCTTGAGCCGGTCCGCCACTATCGTCCAATCGGCCGATCCGCGGTCATCCTTTTTTCCGATGCGCCACGGCCCGCTCGCGCGCCATGCTGGATTCATGGGAAACGAACTTGTAAATCTTTCTAATGAATTAGCGAGCGCAGTGGAGCGTGTCGCCGCCGGCATTGTGGCGGTGCACGCCAGGCCGCGCATCGGTTCCAGCGGCATCGTCTGGCGACAGAACCTTATTCTTACTTCAAGCCAAGGCAT
>DATDHK010000551.1:0-3314 GCA_036521635.1 Bryobacteraceae bacterium
GGTGGCCGACCCCCCGTCGGTGGGCTGGGGTCCGATCAGCGTCCAGGTGGCCGCATCCAGCGCGGCCGCCGAGGTTCCATTTGTGGATTGCGTACGCAGGGATTGCCGCGATAGGCGCGCCGCGCGGTCGATGCGCTCAACCTCCGCGATGGCCTTCATGCGCGCGCCGGCTGGAATCTGGTCGTGCGGGTAAGCGCGCCGCCCGTAAAACCACTTTTCACGCGCGGCCTGGTTGTCGTCCGTTTCTTGAGCTGGAGAGCTGATGGCGCAAAGTGTGAGCGAAATCGCGATTGCGAAGGGTTTCATGGGAGGTCCTTTAGTTCCGTATGGAAGAATACATTCTATCAAGTGGCAAGGAACACGAGGAACACGGGGAACACGGGCACAAGGAATACCGAGGCGAGAAAAAACTTGGGTCTGTGTTCCCCGTGTTCCTTGTGTTCCTTTGTGTTCCTTGTGTCCTTAGCTACTCGATCGCAATTGTCGCCACGTTGGACCTAACTCCACCGATAGTCAACATCACCGGTATCGCGGCGCCGGACGGGGCAGTCGGCGGGATCTGGACATTCACCGCGTAGAGTCCTACAAATCCTGGGGCGAGGCCGGAAAACGTGACGGTTGCGTCAACATTGCCGATGCTGACGGTTGGATTCGCGAGCGTGGATGACAGGGGGCTGAGGGGCGCTGGCGCGCCCGCGGCCGGGCGATTCCGGACATCGCCCAGTCCGGTGCAGTAGAGCTGGATGAATTCATTTTTGGCGGCCGGACGCGATCCTGGAAACATGCCGGTTGGCGCAACGATAAACGTGGTGCCGTTGATGAGCGCCGCAGCCTGGCCGGCGCCTTGAGAATTTGTCGTGAACAACGCTGGCGAATAAGGAACCAGCGTCACGTTGATAATGGAGCTGAGTTGTCCGTTGGTAATGGTCAGGGGAAACGTTACCGGCCCGCTGATGGAAGCAGCCGGAAGTTGGAAATTGATCTGCGTGGGCGACACAAAAAACAGCGGCAGTGGAACCCCGGCGAGCGTCAGCGACGTTCCCGCGAGCGAAATTGGAAGTGGCGGCGGACTATCCGCGAGAGAGACAAAGGGGGCGAGGCCCGCGCCATACAGCGTCGCGATGCTGAACGGGGCAAGCGCGTTGCCCGGCGTGTTGGCCGCGCTTACAAAAGCCGCGGTCGAGCTCACCGGCGGTGGTCCGATATTGAACGGCACGGAATTGGAAATTCCAGCGCCGGGCGAGGGGTTGATGGCGTCCAGGTTCACGCGGCCGGACTGCGCAAGATCCTCGGCGCCAATCAGAGCCGTGAGACCCGTGCTGTCCAGGATATTGGTCGGACGAGTTTGCCCGTTGAAGCGCAGCTTGGTCCCGGCCGCGAAATTTGTGCCAGTGACGGTGAGAGTGAAATCGCCGATACCCGCGTTAATGCTGGGCGGCGTCACGAACGCAATGATGGGCTGCCGTGACGCGGATGGCAGCGGGACCAAAATATCCCAGATGCTGCGGCCGTGGGTGGCGGCCCGCAAGATGCGCGACTTGCGGTGCAATACCAGCGCGGTGACCACGACGCGCGGCAACCCGTTTCCAAGCGTTGTCCAAGTGGCGCCGGCGTCGGTGGAAACCATCACGCCCGCATCCGTGCCGATGTAAAGCGTGTCCGGAATATCGGGATCGATCTCCAGTACGTTGACGGGAATATCCGGAAGACTGACGCCGATGTCGTTCCAGGATTGCCCGCCATCGGTGGTCTTGAAAACATGGCCGGTGGGACTCTTGTCCAAAGCAAAGCCGGAAAATGTGGTGTACGCTGTGGCGGCATCGATCAGGTCCACCGTAATATGAGTCACCGCTCGCAAGGGCAGGCCGGCGCTGTGGTCCATCCACGAGGCATTCGGCCCGGCCAGCGCATTACTGGTCATGTAGACCTTGCCGTTCGCAAGGCCCGCGTAAACCGTGTTGGGATCGCCGGGAGCGGGGGCAATCGTCTTGATCGTGTCGAAATTGGTCGTGGCGCCCGTAAGGCCGGGTGAAGCCGCTTGCCACTTTCCGGCGCCGTCCACGCTTTGCCAGACTCGCAGGGTCCCGAAATAAAGAATCTGCGAATTCGACGGATCGATAACCAGAGGAGAAATGAATTGGGTATTCTCATTCTGGTCGATTCCGTATATGGTCGAGATCCAACGGCTGCCGCCATTAGTAGTTTTTCGAATTGCAACATCCTGGCATGCCGAATACACGATGGACGGAATGGCGGCGTCTATGGCCGTGAAACCTCCGTCGCCACAGGTGACATTATTCCAGCTCACGGCGCCGCCGAAGCGCTGCGTTCCGTTGTCCTGCGCGCCGCCGAACGAAATGGCCGAATCCGTTGGATGGATGGAAAGTCCGGGATAGAACTGCGTAATGGAAAGCGTATCGTTCAGCTCGGTCCAATTCACCTGATTGCCGGTGATGGTGGTGGTGCTGTACATGCCGCCGTCGTTGGCGACATACAGCTTGGAGCCATCGTTGGTGAAGGCCAGGTAATGCTCGTCGACGTGGATTTCCACGCCGTTGGGACCGATGCGGCTTAACGACGTCCAGGTGTTGCCGCCGTTCAGGCTCCTTAACATCGTCACCGAGCCGAAGGCGAAAACAATGTCCGGGCTTTTTGGATGCACCCGAATGGTCATGTCATACCAACATTGCGGAACGCCGGAGCAGATATTTGGAGCGTTCACGTTGTTCCAGGTATTGCCGCCATCCGTGGTTTTGTAGATACCCAGAAGGTTGCCAAAAGTGGACGGCGCGGAATTTGAAATGCCCACATATAGAGTCGAGGGCGTTGACGGGGCGATCGCGATTTCGATTCTGCCCACGTTCGAAACCGGCAGCGCGCTCGACCCGGAGCCGGTGAGCTGCTGCCAGGTCTGGCCGCCGTCGGTGGAGCGGAATACGCCGTTCGACGGGCCGTCTACCGGCGTTCCGCGGATATTTCCAATGGCGGCGTAAGCGATGTTGCCATCGGTGGGATCGAACAGTACGCCGGTGCCAACGCCGGGCATGACCTGGGTCCAGGTGGCCGCGCCGTCGGTAGACCGATAGATGCCGATTCGGCTGGACGCCAGCAGAATCTGGTTGTCCGACGGACTGATGGCGAGCGCGCCAATTGTGGTGCGGACGAAAGGCCCCACGATATTCGTCCAGCTTGCGCCGCCGTCCGTCGATTTCAGAATTCCCGCGCCGTAGTAGCTGTCCTGAGCAAAATTCTCTTCGCCGGTGCCGACATAGACCGTGTCGGGCTGGGTCGGGTCAATTGCAATTGCGCCGCTG
>DATDHK010000552.1:0-7744 GCA_036521635.1 Bryobacteraceae bacterium
GTAACGACGCCGTCGAAGCGCGCGCCGACATCGTCGGCTTGCGCGACTTCAAGCAGGAACCTGGAAAATTCCCAAACGCGCGGGGCCATGCGACGGGCGGCCTCCAGTATTTTGGAGTCGCCCAGAAAAATGTCTTCATAGTGATGCGCGATCATGGACGTGCAGGAGCCCGACGGCGCCACTACGTAGTCGGCATCGTTGAAGACATCCAGGAAATGGCGTGCAACCTTGCGGGAGTCTTCGGTGTAGCCACTATTAAAGGCCGGTTGGCCGCAACAGGTTTGAGCTGCGGGGAAGTCGACTTGGTAGCCGAGCCGTTCCAGAACTTGCGTCATCGCGATTCCGACCCTTGGAAAAACCTGATCGACGATGCAGGTGACGAACAAGGAGACGCGCGTTTTCACGAATATTAATTGTGGCACAGGACCGCTCCCTGACGGTCGCGGCTCGGTTTAAGATGGAGAGCGTGGAGCTGATCAACGTTGGCGAGGTGCGGCCGCGCGAAGAATACTACGCGCAGCTCGAGCGCGGCAACATTCTCTTCTTCCCGCGTACACCGTTTGAGCTGTCCGAGAATGAGCGCAATGTGCTGCGCGCCACCGGCCTTTCAACGAGCAGCCATCACAAAAACATTGCGTATCGGCCGGCATCGGACAAGGTGACGGGCTTCGACCAAGCGATGGTCCAGGACCCGGAAGAACTGCGCGGCGTGATGCGCACCTATTCACAACGCGTCCTCGAATTCCTTCGAACACTTCTTCCGCGCTACATGGAAAACTGCCGCATCGATTTCGCCAGCTTCCGTCCTCAGGAAGAGGAAGGCCGCGACCTGCCCAGGAAAAAGCGCAACGATCTGCTGCACGTGGATGCTTTCCCCACGCGGCCCACTGGCGGCGACATGATTTTGCGCGTCTTCACGAACGTGAACCCCACTAAGCCGCGCGTGTGGATGACGTCGGATCCGTTCGAGCCGCTGGCGCGCCGGTATGCGATGGACGCGGGTCTGCCGAAGGTTGCCGGCCAGCGCGATGGATCCGTACTCAGCCGCTTTTTGCGCGCCGCAGGCGTTCCCGTGGTGCAGCGCTCCGCGTACGATCGCTTCATGCTGGGCTTTCACGATTACTTAAAGTTCAACGCGGACTACCAGCGGAACTGCGCCAAGTACCGCTTCGAGTTTCCACCGGACTCCACCTGGATGGTGTTTACCGATGTAGTTCCGCACGCGGTTTTGTCGGGACAATTCGCGCTGGAGCAAACGGTGATTGTGCAGCGTGAAAGCCTGGCTGAGAAACAGCGCGCGCCGATCGCGATCCTGGAAGATATTTGCGGGAAGCCGATGGCTTAGTAGCCTATTCCAGATACTTCTTCAAATCCGGATGCAACTGCGCCTCCACATCGGGATCGTTCAGATTTTGGAGCGTCACCAATCGCGGCGGAAGATTCACGATTTTAGTCACCGGCTCGCCGCGTAGATGCTTCACGGCGGTCATCACCGATTGGTAGCCCATGGTGAACGGATCCTGAATCACCAGCGAATCCAGTAGCCCGGACTTCAAATCATCCAGCAGCTTCGGGCTCGAATCAAAGCCGACCAGCTTAGCCTTCGCGCGGCGATCTTGCAGCGCCTGCGCCGCTCCGATGGTGCTCGACTCGTTCGAGGAAAAAATTCCATCCAGGTCAGGATGCGCAGTCAACATGTTTTCAGCGACAGTAAGCGACGTCGCCACTACCGCCTGCCCGTAACGCTTATCCAGAATTTGAATGCCGGGAAACTGCTGGTGAATGACGTCTTCGAATCCTTTTTCCCGCGCCTCGGTGGAGGCCGCGCCCGGCTTGACGGCGACGATCACCACATTTCCTTTCCCACCGAGGATCTTGCCCATCCGTTCGGCCGCCATCTGGCCGGCCTTGTAGTTATCGGTTGCGATTTGCGAAACGAAGCGTTCCGTTTCCACGCCGGAATCGAAAATGATCATCGGCACTTTTTCATTGGCCGCGCGCTCCACCACGCGCACCATGGCCTGGCGATCGCTGGGCGCCAGGGCGATGGCATCCACGTGCTTGTTGATCATCGCTTCGACGATTTGCAATTGCGAGGTATAGTCGCTCTCATTCGCGGGACCGTTCCAAACAATCTGAACATCCGTCTCACGGGCCGCTTTTGCCGCGCCGGCATGCACGGACTGCCAGAAGATATCGGCATTGCCTTTGGGAATGACAGCGATCACTTTTTTGTGGTCGCGATTGCAGCCGGCCGGTAGAAATGCGAGGAGCAAGGCTGACGCTACGCAGGCCAGCCTTCGAATGACTTGGAATTTCAATGCGCTACTTCTTCACGTAGCCCTGAACAAAAATGGCTTTGTAACCGCCCACCGAGGCCTCGGTGCCGGTCACTTCCATGATCTTGGCGAAATTGTCGATGGCGGCTTGCCGAAAAGTGGTCTGGCCGTCGCGCCGCGGATCGTGGTCTTCTTCCATCAGCATGTAGACCGCGCCGGACTTGGTCAGCAGTCCGATGGGCTGGCTGGCCTGAAGGCATTTTGTACCGCACGATTTGTGCTTGTCGCCGTGCTTGCCGAGTTGAAGGTAACAGGACAAATCGATTATTTCGCCGGTGACAGTGACCACCTTGCCAGGCTGAGGTTTCTTGTCGACACCGGCGGTGACGGTGGTTGTGGTCCAGACCTCCGCCGGCTTGTCGCCCATCGTTCCGGCTGGTTTGTCGAAGGATCC
The DNA here is from genome assembly GCA_036521635.1 of Bryobacteraceae bacterium. Classification (GTDB taxonomy): domain Bacteria; phylum Acidobacteriota; class Terriglobia; order Bryobacterales; family Bryobacteraceae; genus Palsa-89. The sequence goes on from DATDHK010000552.1 coordinate 2,734, forward strand.
GGCGTCGGGCGCCACGGTCATCTCCGGATGTAAGCCCGCGCCCGACGACTTTTTCGGCGCCGCTTTCTTGGGCGCGTCCTGCGCCATCAGGCTGGCCCCGATCGCGATCGCAGCCACAGAACACAAAATCGATTTCATCAAACTATGCATAGTTTCCCCCAATTTGTTTTTTGTGTTTCATCAGCCCCGCACGCTCGCCGCGGGGATTTTTCGCAGCAAATCTTCCATCTCGGCGCGGCTCTCGCTGCCGATGGTGAAGCAGTCCACGCAATCCAGAGATAGCGCGAATTGCAAGCTTTCGTCCACTCGATTCCGCAGCGCGCCGGCGCCTAGAATCTTCATTCCGATAACGCCCTTGCCGGCCGCTTTCATTTGTTTGAGCACGGAAATAACGGTGGCCGGATTGGCATCCATTTGCGCTTGCGCCGGATTGATCCGGGCCAAGTCGACTTCAACCCAGGGATGGGCCGCGGCCGCTTTCAATGCACCGAGCGTATGGCAGGATGTTCCGTGCGTGCGCACGATGCCCTTCTGTTGCGCCTCGGAAATAACCGCCATGGCGCCCTTTTTGCGTTCCGGCCAATCGTCGTCCATCATGCAGTGCAGCAGCAGAATATCGATGTAGTCGGTACCGAGCTCGCGGCGGAAGCGATCCAGATCCGCGCGCATTTCCTTCTCGGTGGACGCGTGCGTCTTCGTCAGGATCGCCACCTTGTCGCGCTTGGCTCGCTTGAGCGCTTCCTTGACGTGCGGATGCGTACCGTACTGATCGGCGGAATCCCAAAGTGTGACGCCCTGGTCGGAAGCTGCGTCGAACAAATTAGCGAGTCCGTTCAGGCCCAGCTTGCGGGTTTGATTGGAGCTGCCGCCCACGCCGTCCGTTCCGGTGCCCATCGCCAGGCGGCTGACCTCGATTCCGCGCGGCCCAAGTTTGATCCGATCTGTCGCATATTTCTTGGTCTCGGACGCAAAGAGATGATGCGGGAACGAGTGGAGCGCGATGGCGCCGCCCGCCGCATTTCGAAGGAAGTGACGCCGATTCATGCTGCCTCCAATACTAATGCAAAATTAGCACACTGCCGGACGGCGCACCAATAGGTAGTGCGCCAAATGTGTGGGGGCCGGGGGAAACCCTTTAGACCGCCACGGGGCCATGTCTGGACCGCGCGAGGCAAGCTTCTGGCGGCGGGCTTCCCGGTTCGGCACAGCGCCCATGAGGGTAACTTGGTATTTCAGAGATCCTTCATCAAATCCCTGACACGCACGCCCAACGTATCCGCGATGATTTTCAATGTGCGAACGGTCGCGCTCTGGCGTCCGGTCTCCACCCGGAACAGATGCGAGCGGTTCAAGCCGGAGCGTTTCGCTAGCCCATCCTGCGTGAAGCCTTTGGCTTCGCGGATCTTCACTATTCTCTGCCCGACTGTGCGATTGGCGTCTTGCAATACACCTAGGCTAGGGTGTATGCTGTCTTAAAGCACCCTGCTTTAAAGCAACAGTACGAAAAGGAGACTCGATGCCCGCCAAGCCCCACCGTCGTCCAGTCCCCGTCAAGAGCCTAAAAGCCCGGCCGTGTATGCAATCTATCGCGCCGGAACGACCACCCCAACAAACGAAGGCGCGGAGATGGGGGTGACCAACGGCGTAGATCGGGGTGGGACGAGGAGTTGTATGTGATCGTCGTTGAGCCCCATCCCCGATTGGAGCGGTTACGGCGGTTGGACGAGTGGCTGAACCATCTTACGGTTTGGCAGCAACTTCTCTTCACCGTGCCGTTTGCGTTTGTCATCGCTGGTATCGCCGTCCGGCTGAATTCGGTGCTGCCTCCCGTGGACCCTAACCTGGTGTTCCCGGCGGGACCCTTGGGTCCTTGCCCTAGCGGTCACGGCCGCGGCTCGTTGGTGCGCTCGGCTTTCGCGAGGTGTCGGAGTTCGAGCGTGGCAGGTGTGTCGCCGAGTGCCGCGTTGTCGAGTACTCCCGCCTTCCGCCCCTGGGATAACGTCACCCACGCACATTTGGCGCGCTACGCACCAATACGACCAGAATTGCGGCCACGACCGCGGTGACGCTCAGAAACAGAACGCCGCTCGAGTAGCTGCCGCCGCTGTGCGTGCTGAGAAATCCGAGGACGTAGGGTCCGACGAATCCGCCGAGATTGCCGACGCAGTTGATCGCGCCGATGCAGGCCGCCGCGCTGGTTCCGGCAAGCAACGAAGGTGGCAGCGCCCAGAAGGCAGGCAATCGTCCGTTGATGCCCATGGCGGCGATGGAGAACATCGCGATTCCAAGCGTGACATTGTTGCCGGTTACGAGACTGCCCGCCAGCCCGACGCCAGTTGCAAGATAGGCGCAGGCGGCATGCCAGCGGCGTTCGCCGGTCCGGTCCGAATTCCAACCGACGAACAGCATGGCCGGAAAAGAAACTAGAAAAGGAATGGCGGCGATCACCGACACTTCAAACGAATTGAAACCCGAAAGCCTCTGAACGATTTTGGGCAGCCAGATGCCGAACCCGTATTGCGCCGTGGCTCCGAAGAAGTAGGCCAAGGTGAGCAGCAGAACGTCCCGCTGAAAAAAGGAACGCCATGCGCTGAGATTCGGACCCTTTCGCTTGGCCTGTTTCTCTCGCTCCAGTTCGCCGGTGATCCAGGCGCGTTCGTCGTCGCGCAGCCAGCGTGCGTCATTGGGCCGGTCGGTGAGATAAAAAAGCGTGACTACACCGAGAATGACGGCGGGCAGCCCTTCCAGAATCAGGAGCCAGCGCCAGCCGGAATAGCCGAGCCAGTGGATCTTCATCAACGCTCCGGAGATTGGAGCACCCAGAATTTGTGAGATTGGGATCGCAGCCATGAACATCCCGATGGCCTTGCCCCGGTCTTGATTGCGATACCAGTGCGTCAGATAAACGATCACGCCCGGAAAGAATCCGGCCTCGGCGACGCCCAGTAGAAAACGGGCCCAATAGAACTGGTTGGCATTGTGGATCAATCCGGTGAGCGCGGCCACCAAACCCCAGGAGATCATGATGCGCGCGATCCATTTGCGCGCGCTCCACAATTCGACGAGCAGCGTTCCCGGAATCTCGAGCAGAACATATCCAACGAAAAAGATTCCGGCGCCGAAGCCGAAAACCTCGTTGGAGAATCCGAGTTCATGGGTCATCTCCAACCCGGCGAAGCCGACGTTAATGCGATCCAGAAACGCGACGATGTACAGCAGAAAGAGAAATGGAATCAATCGGCGGTTGATGCGCTTGCGGGTGCGGTCGGCGAGACCCATGAGGAAGGGTCAGGATAGCACTGGTGGGGTTGTTTCGACCTCGACTTCTCGAAGAATATAGTGGTAGCAGCAAATCTCGTAATATCCAAAAATGACCTTTCCCGTTCCAGCGGGCACAGCTTTCCTCTTAACAACGTATGTTTGCGCAAATTTGTCGCGTAGTGTCTGGCGGTGCGGATCGCCCGCGATCCAAACCGACTCGAGTCCGCACAGCGGGCCCAACACTGCGAACAGCGTTCGAAACGTTAGCGACCTCAATCGCGCGGGCCGGCCGTCCAGCCCGAGGATTCTGACACCACAGACTAGATAACCCACCGTCCCTGCTTTCGACCGTTTGAGAACGACGAAGTAGCAGAATCCTACTATTGCGCAGATGGCGAGATACAGGTTGAGTATCCAAGGGCTCGCCATCAATGGCAGGTCAAAGGCGATGACCGGCCCTAAGCAGACAGTGCCAATTATCAGAGTATCTATGACGTCGACCCATAGCCGCCGCCAGAATCCGGCATAATCCTCACGCCGGAAATACACGCCTTGGATAGCGTCCACTGGGACAGTATACTCGTGTCACTCGTACCTCAGCGCGACCATCGGATCGACTTTCGTTGCCCGCAGTGCCGGCAAGTAAGTCGCGATCAGCGCGACGATCACCAGCACCATCGACACCGTGCCGAATGTCAACAGGTCCGTCGGCTTCACGCCGAAAAGGAAATTCGTCAGAACGCGCGTTACGGCGAATGCGCCAACCAATCCGATCGCGACGCCGACCGCAATCAGCATCAGGGACTGGCGCAGCACCATTCGCAGGATGTCGCTGGCGCTGGCGCCCAATGCCATTCGTACTCCGAACTCCTGCGTGCGGCGCGTCACCAGGTAAGACATGACGCCGTAGATTCCCGCCGACGCAAGAATCAAGGCGATGGCCGCGAATACGCCGAGCAACCAAACGTACAGGCGCTGGCTCGATAGCGAATCGGACACCACGCGCTCCATGGTCTTCACGCCAAACACCGGCTGGCTCGGATCGACGGAGTGAATCGCGGATTCTATCGCGCGGGTCAGGCTGGTTGGCTCCACATTCGAACTGATCACCAGCGTCATTCCGGCGATGCTGCCGGGACGCTGCGCGGCCGGGAAATACAACTCAGGAAGCGGAGCTTGGTCGAGTCCCGCTTGATGAATACTGCCCGCCACTCCGACAATGGTTCTCCAACCATCCCACTGAATTTTTTGGCCAATCGGATCTTGTCCCTGAAAATACTTGCGGGCCAGCGCGTCGTTGATCATCACCACCGGAAGGGAAGTCGCGGAATCCTGGGCGAACACGTCGCGTCCCCTGACGATCGGAATTCCCATCGCCCGAAAATAACCGGGGCTGACATCGCGGGATTCGGCAAACGGCGCCTGGCCGGGTTCCGTTGGCGGACGGCCTTCGATGGCGAAGTCGCCGTTCGATCCCCAATTCTGGAGCGGCAGAAGTTTGATCATGCCCACGGCCCGCACGCCCGGCGCCGCCTGAATGCGTTCCAGCGCGGGCTCGTAAAATCGCTGCCACATGCCGCCGCTCGGATATTTCGACTGAGGAAGCGACACGCTCATGGTAAGAACGCCGCTGGATTTCACTCCGGAATCGACGGAATTGAGGGCCACAAACGAGCGCAGCAGCAGGCCCGCGCCGATCAGCAGCACCAGCGCCAGCGCGAATTCCGCAACCACTAAAGCGTTTCGATAG
>DATDHK010000553.1:0-8701 GCA_036521635.1 Bryobacteraceae bacterium
ACGAGCGTAACAAAGACCGCAACCTTTTACAAGGGTTGATTTTCTTGCTAGTAACAGTATCTAACCCACAATAACTTGTTTAATGCGGTTTATCGGCTCATACTAAACCAGCTTTTGGGATTGAGGGGACTACGTCTGCCCACGGAGTGTACCGTCCCAGAAGTCGTCCAAGAAGAGGAGATGTGCCCATGTTACGCAGAGGTTTCCTAACCGTTACCCTGGCCGTTTTACTGGCCGGCTTTTTCACCACCTCGGCATTAGCGCAGCAGGTGTTCGGAAGCATTGTCGGTACCGTGACCGACGCGAGCGGCGCGGCTGTAAGCGGCGCAACAGTCACGATCAGCGACCAAAACAAGGGCACACGAGTTACCACGACGACCAACGAATCCGGAAACTTCAGCAGAGGGCAGTTGACTCCCGGAACATACACGGTCGAAGTGGAAGCGCCCGGCTTCCGAAAGGCTGTGAACCGCGAAGTGACCGTGAGTGTCGACCAGACCTCCCGCATGGACGTCGGCATGCAAGTCGGCGAGGTGACGCAGGAAATTGAAGTCACCGCGGCGGCGCCTTTACTGCAATCGGATCGCGCCGAGGTTGCCACCAACTTCACGTCGCATCAGTTGGAAAATCTGCCGTCATTCGACCGTAATTTCCAGGCCTATGAACTGCTGACCCCCGGAACCCAGCGCCTGGGCTGGAATCATGCCTCGAGCGAGGACCCTCAGGGCAGCCTGCAGATTCAGGTAAACGGCCAGCACTTCGCCGGCACCGGTTTCCAATTGGACGGCACCGACAACCAGGACCCGATCCTCGGCATCATTGTCATCAACCCCGCTCTCGACTCGATTACCGAAACCCGTTTGAGCAGCCAGAACTACGATGCCGAATTCGGCAATGCCACGGCCGGCCTGGTGATCGTGTCCACCAAGTCGGGCAGCAATGCCTTGCATGGCTCCGCGTTCGAATACATGCGCAACAATTCGCCGGGATTTCAGGATTATGCCCGCAATCCCTTCAACAGCGCGGAGAATTCCTCGGTTCCGCCCGTTAAGTGGAATCAGTTTGGCGGGTCCATCGGCGGGCCGCTTGTTAAGAACAAGCTGTTCTATTTCGGAGATGCACAGCTTACCCGGCGACGGACAGGCTCTTCGGTAAAGACCTCCGTGCCAACAGCCCTGGCTCGCACGGGCGATCTCAGCGAGTATTTGAACGGCGGCAACAATCAGATTTACGATCCCACCACCGGCGACCCAAATACTGGCATCGGCCGGCAACCGTTCGCCAACAACAAAATCGCGAACAGTAAATTGAACCAGCAGGCGCTCAACGTTCTGAAGTTGATCCCCGGGCCAAATGCGGCGGGCGATCCCGGATTTCCGTACCGCAACAATTACGTGGCCACCGGCTCCGAGGCTTTCGACAGTAATCAGTGGGACACCCGCTGGGATTACTACATCAACGACAAATCCACGGTGTTCGGCCGCTACAGCTATGCCAGCTTCAACAAGTTCGCGCCCGGCGCTTTCGGATTGCTGGCGGGCGGACAAAATCTCGACAACATAGCGTTCGCGGGCACGTCGGATGTTTTGAATCAGAGCCTGGCGATCGGATACAACTATTCCATCAACCCGACTCTCCTGACCGAATGGCGCTTCGGATTTGTGCGTTATCGCGTGAACGTCCTGCCGAACGGATTGGGTACCAGCCCGGCCAAGGACGCCGGCATTCCGGGTCTGAACAACGACAATTTCTTTACTTCGGGCCTGCCCTACTTCGACCTGACCGGCGACGCCGAAGAGAAATTCGGCTACAGCCTGGGCGTCAACCAATGCAACTGCCCGTTGGCCGAGCAGGAAAGCCAGCTTCAATTCGTGAACAACACCTCGAAAATGCACGGCAATCACAACTTCCGGTTCGGCGCCGATTTGCGGTTCGCGCGCAATCTGCGGGTGCCCAGCGACAATCATCGCGCCGGCGAGTTGTACTTCGATTCCGGATACACCGGCTTTGTTCCCACCGTTGGCGCCGGAACACAGAAGGGTCTTGGATTGGCGACATTCCTGCTGGGCGAGGTCAGTCACTTCCAGCGCTATGTCAGTCCCAACACCGAGGCGCGTGAGCGGCAGAAGCGGTTCTACTGGTACGCGCAGGATACCTGGCGGCTCACTCCGAAGTTGACCCTGAATTACGGCTTCCGTTGGGACATGGTTTTCCCGGAAACGGTGAACAAGGCCGGCAATGGCGGCCAGCTCGATCTAAGCACCGGCTTGATCAACGTGTTTGGCGTCGGCAAGGTTTCCGACCACGGCATTCAGGAAATGAATTGGAAGAATCTTGCGCCGCGAGTTGGAATCGCCTACCAGCTAACTCCCAAGACGGTCATACGCGCCGGCTACGGCTGGAGCTATTCGCTGGGCACGTTCGGCACGATTTTCGGCCACAACGTTACTCAGAACCTGCCGGTGCTCGCGATCCAGCAACTGAATCCGCCGAACGGCTTTAACGGCGTCTTCACGCTGGCGCAAGGGCCGTCGGCGCCGGTTTTCCCCGCGCCGGATTCGAACGGCACGTTCCCTCTGCCCAACGGGATCAGCGGGAAAGCCCGTCCATCCGACGTCCGGCTGCCGCGTTCGGAGGCTTATAACGTCACTGTGCAACAGCAATTCAGCGATAATCTGTCGGTAACGCTGGGCTATGTCGGAAACATCGGACGTCACGTTTTCACCGGTGACGGTCCGAACTATAACGTAAACCAGGCGGCGTTCATACCCGGGCTCTCCAATCAGGATAAGGCCAAGCCATTCTTTGCGAAGTACGGTTGGACGCAAGGCATCGATTACTACTGCGACTGCGCCAATGACAACTACAATTCGTTGCAGATCCAGTTAATCAATCGCTACAAATCCGGGTTCACGCTGCAAGCCAGCTACACCTATCAGGTGGCGAAGTTCCAGAACGGCGACGCGTACGCGTTTCTCTACGATCGCAAATTGGGTTACGGAAACCGGGACTTCCTAAGTCACAATACTTTCACCGCCGCGGAGAACTGGGAAATTCCGTTCGGTAAAGGCAAGCGTTATGGCCACAGCATGTCGCGCGCCGCCGACACAATTATCGGCGGTTGGGCCTTGAACGGCGTCACCATCTGGTACAGCGGCGTTCCATTCACGCCCAATATCGGAACCTTCCCGGCCGGGTCGATTCGCCCATACACCGGACCGTCAGACCGGCCCGACCAGGGCAACGCCGATCCATACAAAGGCGCGCTGGGCGACCGGCGGCAATGGTTCGTCGGCGGCTTGGGCGGCGCTTTCCTGGTGCCCGCCAACAATACCTTCGGCAATTATCCGATCAACACGCTGTATGGTCCGCGCTTCATCAATCAGGACATGTCGCTGGTGAAAGATTTCGCGATCCGCGAGCATGCCAAGATAGGATTCCGGGTCGAGGTGTTCAACGTGTTCAACCATACCAACCTCGGCTTGCCGAACGGCAATGTCACCGACGCCGCGGCCGGCCAGATCAACGGCCTCCCGATCAACGCTCAAATGCGGAGGCTCCAGTTCGCCGCCCGCCTGGACTTCTAACTGACACTCTGTGTTTGTGGGGCGGCTCCCCCGAGCCGCGCCGGGCGCCCTCGCCCGGCTGTTTGTGCAGTCAACAAAATTCAGTGAGCCGACGAGGGCGTCGGCTGCGGGACAGGGGTCCCGCCCCACAGATCTTGGGTAACCTGGAACAAGGTCACCCGTGAGAAAGACGCGCCGCGATCTTATTCGCTCCATCTGCCGGACGCTAAGCGTCTTCACCTTCGACCAGCTCCTGCCCTCCCTGCCCCTATCCACCCAATTCGTGAACATCGCCCGCGAGGCCGGCCTCCATACCAAAACGATCTTCGGCAGCGAGCACAAAAACAAATTTCTGTTAGAAACCACCGGCTGCGGCGCAGCCTTCTTCGACTACGACGACGACGGCTGGCTCGACATTTTTCTGGTGAACGGCACGCGCTTTGAAACCAAGTTCCCCAAAGGCGCCGAACCCACCAACCGCCTCTACAAGAATAATCGCGACGGCACATTCACCGACGTGACCGCCAAGGCCGGCCTTCTCCGCACCGGCTGGGGCCAGGGCGTCTGCGTGGGCGATTACGATAACAACGGCCACGACGACCTGTTCGTCACCTACTGGGGCGATTGCGCGCTCTACCGCAACCATGGCGACGGCACGTTCACCGACGTCGCCGCCAAAGCGGGCGTAACCACGCGCACCACCACCGGCCTCAAACGCTGGAACACCGGCTGCGCCTTCGTCGACTATGACCGCGACGGCCGTCTCGATCTTTTCGTCGCCAACTACATCGACTTCGACCCCAAGACCGCGCCGCTCCCCGAATCCGGCCCGTGCCTTTATAAAGGATTGATGGTGGCCTGCGGCCCACCCGGATTGCAGGGCGGCAAGAATATTCTTTTTCACAACAACGGCGACGGAACCTTCACGGACGTATCCGAAAAATCCGGCATCCTGAAGACGCCCGGCACCTATGGCCTGGGCGTGCTGACCGCCGACTTCGACAACGACGGCTGGCCCGATATCTACGTCGCCAACGATTCGACGTCTTCAGCGCTCTACAAAAACAATCGCGACGGCACATTCACCGACATCGCGATTGAAGCTGGCGCCGCCTACAGTCCCGACGGCAAGCCACAGGCCGGCATGGGCATCGCGGCCATCGATTACGATTGCGACGGCTACCTCGACGTGGTGAAAACCAATTTCGCCGGCGACACGACAAGTCTCTACCGCAACCTGGGCAACATGACCTTCGACGATCAGACATTACAGGCCGGGCTAGGCCGGAACACCCGTTTTCTTAGCTGGGGCGTAGGTTTCATCGACTTCGACAACGACGGATGGCCCGACATTTTTATCTGCAATGGTCACGTCTATCCCGAGGTCGGCGAAACGAGCGTCGAATCCGGCTATCGCGAGCGAAAAGAACTGTATCGCAATCTGGGCAACGGAAAGTTCGCCGACGTGTCCATGGATGCCGGGCCAGGGATTCTCGAACAGGTTCCAGGCCGCGGCTGCGCATTCGGGGATTTCGACAACGACGGCGACGTCGACGTGCTGGTGAACTGCATCAACGATGTCCCGCAATTATTGCGCTGCGATCAAACGGAAAAAGCGAACTGGCTCAAGGTGAAGACCGTGGGCGTGAAGTCGAACCGTTCGGGCATTGGCGCGCGCGTGATCTGCACCAGCGGCGCCGGCCACCGGCAGATGGACGAGGTCCGCAGCGGCGGCAGCTACATCTCACAAAACGATCTGCGCGCTCACTTCGGCTTGGGGAAAGCGATGCGGGCGGATTTGGAAATCCGCTGGCCCAGCGGCGTAGTGGACAAGCTCCCCGGCGTGGCGGCCAATCAAGTGATCACGGTGATCAAAGGCAAGGGCGTGCAATCGTGAAGCGCCGCGATGTGCTCAAGCTGCCAGCGTTGCTGGTTCCCGTTTATGCGGGTAAGGCCGCGGAGAGCCTTCCGAATTTTGTCGATGTCGCCGCCAAAGCAGGCCTGATCCACCCAGTGATTTACGGCGGCGTCGACCACAAGAAATACATTATCGAAACCAACGGCTGCGGCGTCGCTTTTTTCGACTACGACCACGACGGCTGGCTCGACATCTTCCTGCCCGGAGGATCGCGGCTCGACGGCGCTCCGCCCGGCGCCACCAATCGGCTCTATAAGAACAACCGCGATGGCACATTCACCGACGTCACTCGCAAAGCGGGCCTGGAGCGGGTGGCCTGGGTATCCGGCGTGTGCATCGGCGACTACAATAACGACGGCTTCGACGACCTGTTCCTGAGTTGCTGGGGCCACAACATCCTGTACCGCAACAACGGCGATGGCACGTTCACCGACGTCACCAAACAAGCCGGCCTGCTTGGTCCGGCGCGCTGGGGCGCGGGTTGCACCTTCATCGATTACGACCGCGACGGATTTCTCGATCTCTTCGTGAGCACCTATCTGGAGTTCGATCCCAAGACCGCGCCGCTGCCCGGCGCCACCGAGAATTGCATGTGGAAAGGCATCGCGGTCAACTGCGGACCCAAGGGCCTTCCCACCGGCCGCAACGTCCTCTACCGCAACAACGGCAACGGCACGTTCACGGACGTTTCCGAAGCTTCCGGCATCGCGAAACCGGACAAGCGCTACGCCATGACCGCCGTAGCCGCCGACTTTGACGACGACGGTTGGCCCGACATTTTCGTGGCTTGCGACTCCACTCCCAGCATCCTATATAAGAACCGCCACGACGGCACATTTATCGACATCGCGCTCGAGGCCGGCGTCGCCTACAACGAGGACGGCCGCGAGCAGGCCGGCATGGGCGTGGGCGTCGGCGACGTTTTCAACAGCGGCCACCTGGATATCTTCAAAACCCATTTCGCCGACGACACGCCAATTCTGTACCGCACCCGGGGACAAGGCAGTTTTGAAGACGTCACCACGAAAGCATCGCTAGGGCCGTTAACACGCTACGTCGGCTGGGGCGCGGGCCTGGTGGATCTGGACAACGACGGCCAAGTCGAAATCTTCTTCGTCAACGGCAACGTGTACCCGGAAGTCGAGCAGCACTCTGACGACTATCACTACAAATGTCCGCGCGTTGTATTGCTCGGCCGGGGCGCCGGAAAGTTCGAAGACGTCAGCTTGCGGTGCGGCCCGGGCATCACCGCGCGCCACTCCAGCCGCGGCTGTGCCTTCGGCGATTTCGACAACGACGGCGACATCGACGTACTCGTTTGGAACATGAATGAGCCCCCGTCTCTGCTGCGGAACGATCTCAAGAACGACAATCACTGGCTGAAGCTGAAGCTGATCGGCACCCGTTCGAATCGCACTGCGATCGGCGCGCGAGTCGCCGTTACCGCGGGTGGCCGGCGCCAGGTGCAGGAAGTTTTGAGCCAGTCGAGTTTCTATTCCCAAAACGATCTACGCCTGCACTTCGGCCTAGGCGCGGCAACCCAAGCGGACCTTATCGAAATTCGTTGGCCGCTCGGATTAGCCGAGATCTACCGCAAAGTGAGCGCGAACCAGATTGTCAGCTTGACGGAAGGCAAAGCAAAGTTCTGATCCGTGAAGCAGGTTGGTAACTGTTGGTAACCTGCCGCCGATTGTCAAATCGGCCTTCCACCCAAAGCCGGTGACGCAACTTCAAAATATTTGTTTCGCTTATCCAACAACAAGTTGGCCATTCCGGCCTCCCGGCTCACCCCATCCGAGGACTATTCTGCAATTGATGAGAGATGCAATCCCACCAGCATGCGGACCCCGAAAAATGCCGCAAATAGTGAAATTACCAAACAGAGCTAATCCCATAAACGGACAGCACGAGCATTGACAAACCCACTCGATTTTCTGCTGGAACAGCGCGGCGCCGCGCGCACACGGAGAATCGCTGCGCCACTACCGCGTGTTCGCTCCAGTGTGTCTTACTGTAAAATGACGAGCGGTTTGTCTCGCGGGCGCTCCGGCCAACCAAGCCTCCCACGCCAGCGGAAACCGTTATTGATCAATAACTTAGATTTGACGATCCATAAGCGCGCGATCTCCTTGCGGCTTTTACAGAGAAAGCTATTGTGTCCCCGTCGATTTGCTGCGATCATATCCGAAAGCGAGGACACCATGAAGCTGTCTATAATTGCCCGCGTTGGATTGGGAATGGCGCTTTTGCTCTGTGCGCCGTTGAGCATGTTTGGCCAGGCCGTTTTCGGCAGCATCGTCGGAACGGTCCGGGATAGCTCCGGGGCGCCGATTCCAGGCGCGAAAGTAACAGTGCTCGACACAGGTAAGGGCATCAGCCACGTCACCACCACAAACGAAACCGGGAATTACAGCCAGACCCACCTGATTGTCGGCGTCTACGAAGTGCGGGTGGAAGTTCCTTCTTTCGACGCCTTCGTGCGGCAAAACGTCACCGTCGAAGTGGACTCGGTAACGCAGGTGAACGCGCAACTCACCATCGGCAAAGTGGGCGAAACCGTCAATGTGACCGCCGAGACGCCGCTGCTGAAGACTTCCCGCAGCGATGTGTCCGACACGTTCACCCAAAAACAAGTCATGGACATCCCGGTATTCGCGCGCGATATCAACCGGCTCTATTTCTTTGTTCCCGGCGTGCAGGCCAACAGCACCACCGCGGCCAGCGAGCAGCCCCAGGCGATTTTCCGGCCCAAGGTCAACGGCGGATATTGGGGCGGCATATCGTTCCAATTGGACGGCACCGACAATCGCGAATCGGTTCTGGGCGAGCCGGTAGTTTCTCCGAACATCGACGCGGTCTCCGAATTGAAAATCACAACCGGCGCCTACGATGCCGAGTTTGGGCAGGCGAATCAAGCGGTGATTGCGGTACAGACGAAATCGGGAAGCAACTCGCTGCACGGCGGCGGATTTTGGGTCCGGCGCGACGACAATGGACAGGCGCGCGATCCGTTTTCGCAGTCGCTCCCCATCGTTGGAACCAACAATCGCTTTATCCCATCCACTCTTTGGCATCAATTCGGCGGATCGATCGGCGGACCGATTCAGAAGGACAAAACTTTCTTCTTCGGAGATTATCAGGGACGCAGGCAGCGGGACGGCGGCTCGCAACTTTTGTTCGTACCCACCGCCGCTGAACGCGCCGGCGATTTGAGCGC
>DATDHK010000554.1:0-3224 GCA_036521635.1 Bryobacteraceae bacterium
AAGCCACCGGCACTCCACCGCGAGGCAAACCGAGCACGATCGTGTTCGCGCCCGCGAAAGCCGACAGCCTCGCGGCCAGTTGTGCTCCGGCGTTCTTACGGTCGTGAAATCGGCGCGGCATCGGCCAGCCTGTTGCCACCGCCAGTGTATCCTAAAGCCAGAGGTACATTTTGAGCAGGATCGGACTTGCATTTCGCAGTTTTTTCGCAATTCTTTTCACCGGAAAACTTCCGGCCGATATCGCCAACGCGCTCGGATTTATAGAGAACAAACCACAACCGGTGACGAAGCCAGCGCCGCAGGTGCGCGCGTCGGATGGCGCATTGCAAATCCTGGGAATCCTTCAGCGCGATTCGCGCCTGATCGATTTTCTGATGGAAGACATCGCCGGATATTCGGATGAGCAGGTGGGCGCGGCCGTACGGAATCTGCACGATTCCAGCCGCGAATCGCTGAACCGTTACATGCAGCTTGCGCCGGTGATCGACGGCGTGGAAGGAGTTTTCACCAAGCTCGACACCAACGATCCTTCGACAGTGAAGCTGCTCGGCAACGTGCCGGCCAAAGGCAAAGCGCCCGGCGGGATTCTTCGCCACAAAGGCTGGCGCGCGGAAAAGATCGATCTGCCGCCGCTCACGCCCAGCCAGAGTTCCATCATCGCGCCGGCCGAAGTAGAAGTCGAGTAGCGCCGGATGAACATCGGTATCGACCTCGGCACGACCAACTCCGCACTAGCCTACGTTGAGCAAAGCGAAAACGAGCTTCCGGATTATCCCGAAATCAAAGTGTTGCAAATTCCGCAGTATGTCGCCGTGGGCCGCGTAGAAGCTCGCGGCACGCTGCCCTCGTTTTTGTTTCTGGGCGACCAGACTTACATAGGCGCCTACGCGCGGGAACAGGGCGCGCTGGTTCCCACCAAGTCCGTTCATTCCGCCAAGTCTTGGCTCTCGAATCCGGAAGTGGATCGGACGGCCAAGATTCTCCCGTGGGATGCGCAGGAGGGCGGACGCGTGTTGTCGCCCGTGGAAGTTTCCGCGTCGATCCTGGCGCAGATTCGCGATGCATGGAACCAGGAACATTCCGATGCCCCGCTCGCCGACCAAGACATCGTGCTCACCGTTCCCGCGTCTTTCGACGAGGAAGCGCGTGAGCTAACCGTGCAGGCCGCGCGCGATGCGGGACTAGAAAAACTAACGCTGGTAGAGGAACCGGCCGCGGCATTTTATTCGTGGATCGCCAATCATCTCGCGCAATCGCAGAAGAGCCTCTTTGATGGACAACTGGTGCTGGTGTGCGACGTGGGCGGCGGCACCAGCGACTTTACGCTGATCCGTGTGCATCGCGACGGCGACAAAATCGAATTCACACGAACCGCGGTCGGCAAGCACCTATTGCTCGGTGGCGACAACCTCGATCTGACATTGGCGTGGCTGGTGGAAGCGAAGCTCGGCACGCAGCTTTCCATTCGTCAACGCAGCGGTCTGCGACGGCAATGCGCGGCGGCGAAGGAGCGAATTCTCGCCGATCCAAGTCTGAAGAGCGTGGAAATCACGGTGCTCGGCGGAGGATCGTCGCTGGTGGGCGGCACGCTGAAGACGGAAATTCTGCGGGAAGAAGCGCTCGAACTAACTCTCGATGGTTTTCTGCCGTTCTGTTCGCTGGATGAAAAACCATCCGAAGAAAAGCGGAGCTTGTTCCGCGAGCTGGGCCTGCCTTACGTTTCCGATCCGGCGGTGACGCGACACCTTGCTGCATTTCTGGGCGCCAACGAAAACGCCAAGCCCGACGCGATCCTGTTCAACGGCGGGTTTTTCATTCCCGAAATCTGCCAGCAGCGCGTGGCGGACGTGATGGAACGCTGGTACGGCCAGCGCCCGCTGATTCTGGAAAATCGCGATCTGGATCTTGCGGTGGCCGTCGGCGCGGCATATTACTCATACGTGAAAGCCACTGGTGCTGGCCTGTTGGTGCGCGGTGGTTTGCCACGCGCATACTACGTCGGCATCGGCGAAAGTGCGGTGTGCCTGGTGCCTCGCGGCGCCGAGGAAGGGCAGACGCTTGAACTCGACAGTCAGGATTTGCACCTTGTCGCCAACAAGCCAGTCTCGTTTCGGTTATACAGTTCGCTGACTCGCGTTGACGACACACTTGGCCAAACGCTGTCGCCGGAAGAGACGGCGGATCTGCATTTGCACGCGCCGCTGGATGCAGTGATCCGCTTCGGCAAATCCGGTGAGCGGTTGGTTCCCGTGAAGCTTCGCGCACATCTAACGGAGGTCGGGACTCTGGAAGTCTGGTCGGATTCCAAGATCAGCGATCACCACTGGCGCTTGCAATTCGAATTGCGAAAGAAAGCCACGGCATCGTCTGGAAGGCCGGTCGCCGTCGTGAGTGACGATTCGCTGGTGAAGGCCGAAGCCCTGCTGGAAGCAACGTTCAAGCCGGGAACGCTTGCGCCAGAAGAACTGCCTGGAAAGCTGGAGCAGACCCTCGCACTCGGACGCAATTCGTGGCCGCTAAGCGCGATTCGCAGGCTGGCGGACCGGATGCTCGAACTTGCCGACGGCCGCCGCAAATCGCCGGCTCTCGAAATGCGTTGGCTCAACCTGTGCGGATTCTGCATGCGCCCAGGCTTTGGATTTCCCGGCGACGATTTCCGGATCGAGCAGGCGCGCCGCATTTATGCCGGCGGGCTGCAATTCGCGAACCAGGTCCAGAACGAAATCGACTGGTGGATTTATTGGGGCCGCGTCGCCGGAGGGCTGAACAAGAATCAGCAGGTGGATGTCTTTCAGCGGCTCTCGCCGGTGCTGCTGCCTCGCGGAACCAAGCGGCCGCGCTTGAACAACAGCTTGTTGCGGGAAATGTGGCGCGCCGCATCCAGCCTGGAACTGCTGCCTCTCCAGACCAAAACTCAACTAGGCGATGCACTTCTGGCACAGGTGAAAAAGGGCGAAATGGTAGAGAACGCGCTGTGGTGCCTTTCGCGAATTGGCGCCCGCAAACTTTTCTATGGGCCAATCAATCAGGTGCTTGCGCCGCCCATTGCCACGCGTTGGGTGGAAGCGCTCATAAAAGTTTCGAACTCGCAGGACGCGTTAGTGTCGATCGCCCGCCGCACGGGCGATTCCACGCGCGATCTCTTGCCGGCGACCATCGAGCAAGTGCGCCGCAAAATTCCCGAGTCGCTGATTCCGGCGCTCGAAGGCGAAGTGGAAGAAGAC
>DATDHK010000555.1:0-18837 GCA_036521635.1 Bryobacteraceae bacterium
GCCGCCCCCTTGTGCATCCCCTGCGAGCGCTGTCGTGGATCAGGTTGGGCTGTTGAGAAAACAGGAACTTTCTATTTGGCTAACAACCGGAACTTTCTACTTGGCCTTGACAGGATGTGGGGCAGGTTGGTAACCTGCGGCCGATTGGTAATCGGCCCGTAAATAAATTCCGAATCCAACACCACGCGGATTGCCAATCCCCCGCAGGTTACCAACCTGCCCCACATCCCCGCCCCAAGTCCCGATGCTATCCTCGGTTCAGGATGAGCCTCCAGAAGGCACTGATCGCATCGGTGTGCGGCATCTTGGGAGCGCTCGCCTTCCAGCGCCCCTTCCAGCAATTCCACGGCGTCGAATACAGCGAATTTGTGCTCCCGCCGGACTGGCAGGAAAAAGGCGAGTGGGCCTTCGCCCGCCTGATGTTTCCGCCCGGCCCCAACGACGGCTATCGCGGACGCTTCGACGGCGACTGGCGGCTGGGACTCTCGCTCTGGACCCAGGATTATCCTCGCGCCGACCGTCACTTTTCCGCCGCCGTCCGGCGCTTGTCGCGCATTCACGTGCGTTCGGTCGAGCAGCCCATCAACCTGGAAGATGGCGACGAAGTCTACAACTGGCCGTGGCTGTACGCGGTGCAAGTGGGCGAGTGGGGCCTGACGCAACAGCAGGGGAAAGTGATGCGCGACTATCTGCTGCGCGGCGGCTTTTTCATGGCCGACGATTTACACGGCGACTTTGAATGGGAAATGTTCGAGAAGCGCATCCGCTTCGTTTTTCCCGACCGCCCTATCGTGGACATCGACGACAAAGATCCGATCTTCCACACCGTGTTCGATCTGGACGACCGCTTTCAGGTCCCCGGCGAAGCGCACTTAAGACAAGGTTGCAAGAATTGCGGCAACGGTGGCGTCGGCGCGCGTTGGCGCGGTATCTATGACGACAAAGGCCGGGTAATGATAGCGATCTCGCATAACTCAGACCTGGGCGACGCCTGGGAATGGGCCGACGATCCCTATTACCCGGAAAAGTTTTCGGGATTGGCGATCCGCGTAGGCGTCAACTACATCGTCTACGCAATGACCCACTGATTTTTGTGGGGCAGGATGGCATCCTGCCGCCGATTGAAAATCGGCCTGCCGCTGGGGGAAGACTTGCCGTATGGGCTTACGGCCGGACAAACAACGGCGCGAGCCGATCCACATTCGAGATCAACAACAGAAGCACGGCCAGTATCAGCCCGGGAACCGCTTCAGCAACGCGCGCTCTCATGCAAGAACTCCTGCTAATAAGAACACGCAATCCGTGGGTAAGGTTCTGGATCGTTATGTAAAGATTCTTATGTCATCGAACAATCCGACGCATCATGCCAGAGATCCTCGTACCTCTCGATAAGAGCGCTGGCCCGCGATCCACGCATTCGGAACCAGAATTGATGTTCCTCCTCCGGGGACGACCTCAGAAACACTTTCTCGAGCTCCGTATGCGCATCGTAGATTACGACCTCGGATTCGACCATGTGCGGATTTATTACTCGAACCGCAACTCGTTTCCACGCGTCTTCGTCAACTCCAAGCACGTCCCGCAATCGCTTCATGTTTCTCAGAATGGATTTTGTGTCCGGCAATAAATACCTGTAGTTGATCGAACGTCTCTCGATGTTTTCTTTAATTGCATGCCGGAACAGTTTGAGGTCGGCATCGATATTCGGCTCGATTAGCCATACCTCGTTTCCAACCTGGCGCTCATGCCGGACCAGATCTTCGAACCGGCAGACAATGTTCGTGTAGCGAATGGGAACGAAGTCCTCAACTGGATTGCTGGCCTGTTGCACTCGGCCCTCGAGGATCTCCAACACGGCCACGGTAAGTTCGCTACGCACCACCGCCAATCCTTCGGGCGTCGCGTCATACCGAATCAGCCGGTACGGGCTCACGTCGAAAGGCACGGCGGCAATGTCCTGAGTAATCATCACGGTCTTGTTTCCCATGCAGTGGGCGATGCCAAGCTCGTAGAAGACGTTGGGATTGTTACCGCTCAGGTCGGCGATGACGACGTCTGCCGTGTAGATCGAGTTCACAATCTCCCGTGTGATCGAGCCGGGGCCGATGATCTCGTCCCCGCGACGGCAAGTAATTTTGATTCCGAGCTTGTCGGCAGCTTCGGACACCGCCAGTTTGATCGCGATATCGTAGGTCGCGCGAAATCGCGCCGCAAATGGCATCACAACGTAGCAGAGTGGTGATTGTTTGAGAGCCGCATCTCCGAAGGCTTCGTGATTCGACCGTGGCACTCCTGAGAGTGTAGTATACATTCGACTCCTACTGTTCGATTCCGCGATTCGCGTTCCGGGAAACGGGCACAGCCACCCTGCCAGCATCAGGCAACCCTTGTCCTCACAACATCTCTAAGTGGCACGCCAGTTGCACCCTAACCTTGAACCCCGATGAAAACCATACTCCAGGACCTCAAATACGCCTTCCGCGGACTCGCCAAAAACCCCGGCTTCACCGCCATGGCGATCTTCACCGTGGCCCTCGGCGTCGGCGCGAACACAGCCATATTCAGCGTGGTGAAAGCGGTGTTGCTCAACCAACTGCCCTACCGCCAGCCCGGCCGCCTGGTGATGCTGGCCGAAACCGGCGCCGATTCAATCCGGCCCGTCACCGTCGACTTCACCACCACCCACGATTTGAGGGACCGCAGCCATTCCTTCGAACGCCTGTCGCTCTTTCGGGCCTGGAGCAGCACGCTGGTCGGCGAAGACACTCCGGAGTTGATCAACGGCCTGCGCGTGAACTACGACTTCTTCGACACGCTGGGCGTCAAGATGCAACTCGGACGCGCCTTCCGGTCCGAGGAAGACACCGCGGCCCAATGGCACGTCATGATCCTGAGCCACGGCTTGTGGCAGCGCCGTTTCGGAAGCGATCCGGCGGTGATCGGACACAGGGTGCGCCTCAACGAATCGACCTTCACCATCGTCGGCGTGCTGCCGGAAAGTTTCCAGCCGCTCACGCTTTCAAAAACCGACTACGCCCGCGAAATGTTCGCGCCGCTGGGTTATGAACTGGGCGGGCCGAGCTCTTGCCGAGGCTGCCAGCATCTGCATTTGGTCGCCCGGTTGAAACCGGGAGTTGCGCCCGATTCGGCCAGCGCGGAATTGAACACCATCATGCACGGAATCGTGGGCGAGCATCCTTCGGACTATGACCCCAAGGCCGGTGTGCTGCTCACGCCGCTTCAGGATCATCTGGTGGGTCCGGTAAGGACAGCACTGTGGGTGCTGCTCGGCGCGGTTGGATTTGTTTTATTGATTGCATGCGCGAACGTGATGAACCTGCTGCTGGCGCGCGCCACCGGCCGCTCGAAAGAAATAGCCCTTCGCACCGCACTCGGCGCTGAGCGGCATCGAATCGTCCGCCAGTTGTTGACTGAAAATCTCGCATTGGCTATTGCGGGCGGCGCCCTCGGCGTATTGCTTGCAGTGTGGGGAACATCGATACTCGCGTCGCTCGGGCCGCGGGAAATCCCGCGCGTGAAAGAAGTCACGATGGATGTGCCGGTGCTGTTGTTCGGTCTGGCGGCCAGCGTCATTGCGGGCGTTCTGTTCGGTTTGGCGCCGGCCATTCGCGCCTCGCGCGTGGACCTGATCGATACGCTCAAAGACGCCGGAAAGTCTACCGAGGGGCGCGCGCGGCACGGCCTTCGCAACGTACTCGTCTCGGCGGAACTGGCGCTGGCATTCGTCCTTGTTGTTGGAGCCGGATTGCTGGGCAACAGCTTTCTGCACCTGCTGAACGTGAACTCCGGTTTCGATCCGCACAATGTTTTGACCGTGGCCACGTACGTCTATGGACAGCGCTATCAGAAGCCGGAACAGGAGTTGGGTTTCTACAAACAAGTCTTCGACCAGTTGCGCTCGACGCCAGGAATAGAAAGCGTCGGCATGGTCAGCACCATCCCGTTGGGCGGCAACTTCGATCGGGTTTCAATGCACATCGAGGACCGGCGGTTGCAGAACCCGGCCCAGGCGCCGTCGCCCGACCGCTATTCCGTTTCCCCGGACTATTTCCACGTGATGCGCATTCCGCTGCTGCGCGGGCGCGCGTTTACAGACCAGGACCGGCCGGGTGGGCCGCTGGCTATCGTCATCAGCGAATCCTGCGCCCGCTCCCAATTCGCGGGGCAAGATCCCATTGGCAAACACATCCAGCTTGGCTCGCGGGACGATAGCAAGCCCTGGGCCACGGTGGTCGGAGTGGTCGGGGATGTCCGCCAGTACGGGTTGGACCGCGCGCCGAACATGGCCGTGTATCTCCCGCAAGCGCAGAATTTGAATTTCAGCTACCTGCTGGTGGCGCGTACAACGATGGACCCCCGGCGGCTGGAGGGCGCGGCCCGCGCGGCATTTCTCGCCGCCGACAAAACGCAACCTATATATGATGTGAAGCCCATGGAAGAATATCTGGGCGCGTCGCTGGCGGAGCGATCTTTCACACTGGCGTTGCTCGGTCTGTTCGGAACCTTGGCGCTGGTGCTGGCGGCGGTTGGGATCTACGGCGTCATTACTTACGCGGTGAGCCTGCGCACGCGCGAGCTGGGAATCCGGATGGCGCTCGGTGCGCAACGGGACGACGTGCTACGGATGGTGCTGATGCAGGGCGCCGCGCTGACCGGCTGGGGATTGTTGGCCGGGCTCGGGGCGTCGCTTGTGCTCACGCGATTCTTGGGCAGCATGTTGTACGGCGTAAAATCCTGGGACATCGCGACTTCATTTGTGGTGGCAATTATCCTTGCAACCGTCGCCCTGGTGGCGAGCTATGTGCCTGCTCGCCGGGCGACGAAGGTCGATCCGATGGTGGCGTTGCGGTATGAGTAGGCGCCTCTAACGAATCTGGCAAACCTGGCCGATTAACAGACTGAGGGATTGTGTCGGCTGGCAGATCGCAAAAGGGCTTCGTTCTAATCGTTACCTGCATCGTTTTGGCGATTCTAATGGCGCTGGCTGGCCTGGGCATCGACATCGGGCGCATGTATGTGATCAAGAGCGAGCTCCAGGCTTTCGCGGACGCGGCTGCCCTCAACGCTGCAATTCAGTTAGATGGAACCGATCAGGGACTCGCGCGCGCAAGAATAGCCGCGGCCGAACTGGCGGCCGGGCCGAACGCGATGAAGTGGGACATGGGCACGCAGCCCATCGCGGACATTACCGTCACGTTCGCAAAGGGCACGGTGCGGGTAGTCGCAAGCGCGCCGGCCACACTCATCTTTCTGCGCGCATTTCAAGCGCTGAACGCGGATTTCGCCACCGTATCAGCCGCCGGAGTCGCCGGAAAGATTGACGGCAACGTCAGGCTGCTGCAATGAGGAAATGCAGAGGCACGGCGCTGATTGAGTTCGCCGGCTCCTTGATCCTCTTGTCCACAATGTTCGCCGGGATTTTCCAGGCTGGCTACACCTTCTACACCTACAACACGCTGGTGAACTCGGTCCGGTCGGGCGCGCGGTATGCGTCGCGGCAGCCGGCCGGGTCCAGCGCCGCCAACCCGGAGTTTGTAAAGTCAGTGCAAAACCTGGTGGTGTACGGCGAGCCCGCGCCCCCCGCAGGCTCGAAGCCAATCGTGGCCGGCCTTACGCCCGCCAGCGTCGAAATCGTTCTGGGGCCGGCCACTACCACCGTGACCGTCCGTGGCTTCGAAATTGACGCTCTGTTTTCCAAAATAAGGCTCGATGGCCGCCCCACGGTGACCTTCCCGGTCACCGGCGGAGCCGCACAGTGATGAAACGAAAGGGACAATCGCTGGTGGAGTCGTCTCTGGTGTTGGCTTCGTTTTTGGGACTTGTGTTGGGCATGGCCGGCGTCTCGGAAATGCTCTTTGTGCGCCAGATTCTGGCCGACCGGGCCCACGTCGCGGCCCGCTGGGGAGCGCTGAACCCCTATGATCCTCAAGCGATTAGGAGCATGGTGCTGTTCGGGACCGCCACTCCGGCAAGCGACGCCTCGCCCATCCTGGGCCTCGCGCCCGCCAGTGTTGTAATTGACAATCCGGGCTGCCCGGGTTCGAATTGCAGAATCAGTGTGACCATTCCAGAGCACGGCATTCGCTACGCCGAACCTGTGGAATAGAAACTCTTGACGCCCCGCCGGCTTTCGGCTATCCTGAATCTACCTATAGTCTATCGGATTAGTCATGATTAGGTTAATCACTTTGGCCTTTTTCTTCGCAATCCTGCTACTGGCCCAAAGCGGCAGCAGCACCATCTCGGGCCTCGTCAACGACCCGACTGGAGCGCCCGTCCCCAAGGCCGCCGTCAAGATTGTTAACGAACAGACCGGCTCGTCAATCAATCAGGAAACAAACGAAGCCGGCTTGTACCGCGCCGGATCGCTGGCGCCCGGAGTTTACAGGATAGAAATCGAAGCCGGCGGCTTCGAAAAAGTAGTGCGCCGGCCGGTGACGTTGGAGGTCGGGCAAGTGATCGCCTTGGATCTGGTCCTGCAAGTGGGGCACGCGAGCGAAACCGTCAACGTGACTGAGGCTGCGCCGCTGGTGGAATCGCAATCGTCGAACGTTTCGCAGGCAGTGACGCGGCAAATGCTCACCGGCCTTCCGCTTCCCAACCGCGCGGCCTCCTCCCTGGCCGCGCTGGCGCCCGGCGTGGTGATGATCGACACGGGCGCGGGGACGGCCGAGAACTATCCGGTCTTCAGCGTCGCCGGCGGACGCGCGCGCAATCAGAATTTCACTTTGGACGGAGGCAATGTATCCAACGCCGTGGGACTCACCCGCCCGCAGCAGCTCACTAGTCTGCCGGTGGACGCCATGCAGGAATTCAAAGTCATCGCCAACAATTATTCGGCCGAGTACGGACATTCGACCGGCGGCATCGTGACCATGGCGACACGCTCGGGGACCAATCAGTTTCACGGCAGCCTTTTTGAATCGCTGCAAAACGATGTCTTCAACGCGCGCAACTTTTTTGCGGCGAAGCGCGCGCCGGTGCGGTTGAATCAGTTCGGTGGATCATTCGGAGGGCCGATCCGCAAGGACAAGACGCACTTCTTCGTCACTTGGGAACAGACGCGGCAACTGTCCAGCTTCGATACAACGTCCACGGGTCCGACGCTGCTGAACCGGCGCGGAGATTTCTCGGATCTGCGCAGCACGGCGGGCAAATTGATTCCGATCTACGATCCCGGCACTCGCCAGCCGTTCGAAGGCAACGTGATTCCGGTTCAACGCTTCGACCCGGTGGCCGCAGCCGCGATGAGCTACTTCCCGCTGCCGAACCGCGTGGGCGCCGCGACCAACGCCAATAATTTTGCGGGCAGCAGCCGCAACGCGCTCAACCGCGACATCGTAGTGGGGCGTCTCGATCATCAATTCAGCACGTCGGATCTGATTACCGCGCGCTACTACATCAACGACGCCAGCACCAATAACAGCGGCACATACGGAATGCCGGTAGCCGATCCGTTGGCCGATAGCACCGACGTTCGAGTGCAGACGATTCTGGGATCGTACACGCATCTCTTCAGTCCCAGCGTCACGAACGATTTTCGGTACAGCTACCTGCGCCGCAAGTTCATCGATTCGCGGCCCGGCTTTGGCGAAAACCTGGCCGCCAAGATCGGCTTGACCGGAGTAAGCGACGCGGCTTTTCCAGCTTTCACCATTCCGGGCTACGGGGTTCCCGCAGGCTTCGTCGCGGGCAATGTGACGGTGCCAAACACCGGCGCGGCGCTGGGAAATCCGACGATGGTCTACCGCTTGCAGACCCCCATCGTCGATCAACAATTCTTAGATGCGCTGTCGTGGTATCGCGGCCGGCATGCGTTCAAGTTTGGCGCCGAGTATCGCGCGGGCGCCAATGACGAAATCCGCGACCGGGGGTCGGCCGGGAATTTCACGGTCAGTCCTTTGAGAACGGGAAATTCGTTGGCCAGCTTTTTGCTGGGCGAGGTCAGTGCGGCCAGCATTCAGGTTTCGGACAAAATCCCGTCGCGCGCTTCCTATCTTGGGCTGTACGCACAGGACGACTGGCGCGTATCGGATCGCCTCACCATCAATGCCGGGCTGCGTTGGGAAGTGGAATTTCCGCGCCGCGTGGTGGGGAACAAGATGAACTCGTTCGATCCGCTGGCCATCAATCCCGTGTCCGGCACGCCCGGAGTCGTGACGTTTGCAGGTGTTAGTGGCACACCCGAGCGGGCCTTTCATACGGACTGGAATAATATCGGTCCGCGCATCGGATTCGCCTACCGCGTGCCGGGCGCGCACGAAACCGTGATCCGCGGCGGCGCTGGATTTTTTTACGGACCTACCGTGAGCAACACCATCGGCGACGTGGCGTCGCTGGGCTTCTCTACTTCGGCGAGCTACTCGGTGGCGCAGGCGGAAACGGAAAGCGTTTTGCAACTCCGCAATGGATTCCCGGCGGTGGCGCGGCAGCCGTTGACGCCGGGTTTCGGCGCGGCGCCGCTGGGACAGAAGCCGAACACGTCCGTGGCGTTCTTCAATCCCCGGCAGGTCGCCCCGATTTCCTACCAATATAATTTCGGCGTTCAGCGCGAGGTCGCGCGCGACCTGTTGCTGGAAGTCGGCTACATCGCCAACGTCAGCCACCACCTGACCGCCAACGATCTTAGCCTCAACCAGGTTCCGCCCGGGCAATTGGCGCGGCCCTTCCCGCAGTTCACGAACGTCACGTGGATCAATCCGTCCATTGGAAATTCCACGTACCATGGCGGTTTCGTTCGCGCGGAAAAACGTATGAGCGAGGGGCTGTCGTTCCTGGCCCACTACACGTTTTCAAAGTTTATCGACGACGTTGAGGCGGCCAATGAATTCGGCAGCACGGGCAGCTATATGGACGCGTATAATCGCCGGTTGGACAAAGGGCTCAGCGGAAGCGACGTGCCGCACCGTGTGGTGGTCACGCTGCTGTATGAAGTGCGCAAGGGCTTCCTGCGCGGCTGGAAGATGGGCGTGCTGGAAACGGCGGAATCCGGTCCGACATTCACGGTGATCACGGCGGCGAACACTACGAATGTGTTTCCAGCCGGACCGTTGCGGCCGAACCTGCTGCGCGATGCTTCCGGTCAGCGCACGGTGAGCGAATGGTTCGACACGTCGGCCTTTGCAAATCCCGCGCCGCTCACTTTTGGAAACTCCCCTCGCTCGGGCCTGCGCGGCGCGCCGGTGGTCACGACCGATGCAACCGTGGAAAAGAGCTTTGCGCTCACCGAGCGGTGGAAGCTGGACCTGCGCGGAGAGTTCTACAACCTGTTCAATCACGCCATCTTCAATGTCCCCGGATTCACGTTGGGCGCGGCCGATTTCGGTGTTGTTTCCAGCGCGCGAGCGCCGCGGACTGCTCAGTTGGCTGCGCGGTTGAGCTTTTAGGAAACTTTCAAGCTACTGCCGATTTTCAATCGGCGGCAGGTTACCAACCTGCCCTACAATTTGCGAATATACTTGGCGGCGCGGGGGTTCTGCTCGTTCCAGTGTGGGGGTTCTTCGCTGTTGGCTAACATCACCAGGGCTAGCGCGACCATGCGATCCACTTTCGCCATGTTGTCGTAGTCGATTTTCTGCCATTCATCGCCCAATCCGTGATAGTCGGGAAATTGGAACGACACGCTCAAGGTGTGCGCTGGTACGCCCGCTTCGGCCAGATACAAATTATCGCTCTGGGCAAAAAAGGCATCGCTGTTGCGCGGATGCTTGTACACTTTGACGCCGGTCAGCTGGCCCGCCGCCTGAACAAAGCCGGCGATCGTGGAATAATCGAATCCGGTAAGCGAGGCATTTGAAACCTGCGGGCCCTCGCTCGAATCGGTTCTGCCCAACTGCTCCAGGTTCAGTTGGGCCACGGTCTGCGCCAGGGGAAGCGCCGGATGCCGCGTGTAGTATTTCGATCCCAGCATGCCCTCTTCTTCGCCGAAAAAAGTCATGAAGACGATGCTGCGGCGCGGCCGTTGCTTCAGGCCCGAGAGAGCGCGCGCCAGCTCAATCACCGACACTGTGCCGCTTCCGTCATCGTTGGCGCCGTTGTAGACGCGGTCGCCGTCGCCCTCCGGCAGCATGCCTATATGATCGTAATGCGCGGTCACCAGCACGTACGTATCTTTGAGGGCGGCATCGGCGCCGCGCAAAACTCCGATCACATTTCGCGGACTGACCGGCTTTTCATGCGGCGCGGCGCAATGTATGGAAGCAACCGCCCCCGACGAGCCAGCCGGCAGCGAATCGAAGAAGCTTGCCGCACGTCCGCCACCCAGCGTGATGCGCGGCCCTCTATCTTGCGGCTCCTTTGGGTCCAGCAAAACGCCTTCGGGCGGACCACCCACGGACGCGCCCATGCGGTCGATCGTTATGGTCAGCGCTGGTTTGCCTTGGCGTATCTTGGGAATCGCGATGCGCGCTTTGGCCATGGCGCCGCGCGTTATCTCCACGATCACCACTTTGCCGGTAACTTCAGCGGGTTTGAAGCCTTCGACGAACGCCTGGTCGGAAAGATCGAGCTTGAAAACCGGCGTCTCTTTCAGGTCGAGCGCGGCGGATGCGTCGATGGCCACGTCTTTTGCGCCGGCCGCCAGCACATTTTCCCCGCTCGACAGCTTTAGCTCAAAGCCATCCAGATTCGGCTCCAAGACGGCCATGTGCGCGGTGGCGAAGTAGCCGTCGTCACCGGCCGGCTCGAGCCCGGCGCGGCGGAACTGGGCGGCAATATAAACGGCCGCGATATCCAAACCGCGCGACGGTGTTTTGCGGCCTTCCAGCAAGTCCGATGCGATGAACGACAAATCGCCGCGAAGCGAGTCTGGACGGATATGATCGAGCGCGGCCTGCAAGTCCGCGGTGACCGTAAATTTCGGCGCGGGCGCCGGTTGAAACCCGTACAGGCAAGTAAGGCAGACTAGAATGAGAACAGCACGTTTACGCATCGATAAGCGATAGTAACATTCCGAATGGAAAGACTCGAAGTGGAAAGAATAGCCAAGCTGCGGCGGGACATCGGCGAGAGCGCCAAGCGGAAAAGCGACTCGCTGGTGGGCGACGGATTGGGCGAGTCCGGGCGGCTGGACCGCGCCGTTCTCAACCAGCAGATTCAGGAAATCCTGCAGGAAGCGTCGCGGAATCCGGCCTGCGCCGCCGCCATGGCGGACCAACTGGACGCTTTTGTCGAATGCGCGCAGCGGGGCGATATTCCGGGCGCGGCGGGCCACGTTTCCGCGTTGCTCGGCATTGAATTGGACGATCTGCGGAAGGCAGCCATATTGTCGCTGCTGGTGCGGGTGTCAGGCCGTCGTCAATTCGAACCCATCGCGGCCTATCTGCTTGAAAAACACTGAACTTAGCGTAACTTTCCGGCATTGACTTCCGTCGCAAGAAGGAGCAGTATACAGGAAGGAGTTCTCCATGCGCCTGTTCGTAGCTGGTTTGGCATTCGGCTTTTTGGCGGCCGGCGCCGCCTTCGCCCAGAACGTGATTTCGGCTCATTCCGGAGTCGTCCATTATGTCGAGGGAACCGCATACATCGGCGCCGAGCGCGTGGACCCCAAGTTCGGCCAATTTCCCGACATCAAGCAGGATCAGGAATTTCGTACCGAAGAAGGCCGGGCGGAAATCCTGCTGACTCCAGGCGTCTTCCTGCGCGTGGGCGAGAACAGCGCGATTCGCATGGTGTCGAATAAATTGTCCGACACGCGCGTGGAAGTGCTGAAGGGCTCCGCGATGGTGGAGTGCGACGACATCGCCAAGGACAACGCCATCATGCTGCTCTACAAGGGCAACACGATGATCCTGGTCAAGCACGGCCTGTACCGCGTGGAGACGAATCCGGCGCGGTTCCAGGTGTACGACGGCGAGGCGATCGTCAAGGGCGAATCCGGACAACTCACGCTCAAGGGCGGCAAGGAAACCGTGCTCCAGGGCGTGCTGATGGCGGAGAACTTCGACAAGAAGGCTACCGACGATCTTTATCTGTGGAGCAATCGGCGAGCGGGTTATCTGGCGAGAGCCAACGTCTCCTCCGCGATGAGCATGCGGAACGGCGACTACGGCTACGGCTCGGGTTACGGCTTCGGCCCGGGTTTCGGTTTCGGATTCGGCGGCGCGTACAGTCTGAATGGCTGTTGGCGATGGAATCCCATGTTCGGGATGTACACGTGGGTTCCGTACCGGGGCATCGGTTACAGCCCCTTCGGATACAATTTCTGGAGCCCTTACAGCGTGTATAACTACTACCCCTCTTACTACAGCAGTGGCGGAAGCTACAGTAGCGCGGTTAGCTCGCGATCTCCAGTTGGAGCGGCGTTTACAGCCGGCGAATTGGGTTACGCCACGGGCGGAGCAAGAGGCTCAAACGCCGGGGCATCGTTCCCTGGTGTTTCGTCCGCGTCTTCTCCTGGTGTTTCCAGCGCTCCAGGCGCGGCCAGCAGTGGCGGCGGACGCGCTGGCGCATCGGGCGTCAGCGGTGGCACGAGCGGCGGACGCGGAAGATAAGTCTCGGGACTGCGGGGAAAACCCGAGTCCCCAGTCCCGAGTCCCTAGCCCCCACTTTAGCGATATCTCTCATCCTTGAGCGATCCTCAACAAATCGTTTAGAGTTCCTGATTTGACGCCGGATCATTCTCACCCCTATAGTCCTTATAGGTTTCGCTCTAGGGAGGTTCGCATTGAAAAGCTTCGTTGCTTTGGCTTTGTTTTTTCCTGCCGCCATGTTTGCGCAGGAGTTTCGCGGCACGCTGACCGGCGCGGTGACTGACCCGACTGGCGCGCGCATCCCGGGCGCCAAGGTCGTCGCCACCGAAACGCACACCGGCTCCAAGTCGGAGACTGTATCGGACTCAACGGGCCAATACACGATTCCCTTCCTACAGCCCGGCGACTACAACATCGTCGTGCAGACAGCCGGATTCAAGGAGTCCGTGCGGAACGCAATCCACGTCGGCTCGGGTGATCACATCGGGATCGACGTCAAGCTCGAAGTCGGCGACACCACGCAATCCGTGGTGGTGACCAGCGATGCGCCGCTGATCAATTCCGAGAATTCTTCGGTCGGCCAAGCCATTACGACGAAGGAAGTGGAAGATCTGCCGCTCAACGGCGGAACCCCGCTGGTGTTCGCGTCGCTGGCGATTGGCGTGTTGGCGACAGGCCAGCCATCGCTGATTCATCCTTTCGATAGCGGGGCCGCGGCCGGATGGAGCATCGGCGGCACGCCCTCGCAAACCAACGAGATTTTAGTGGACGGATCGCCCGACGCCACCTGGGACGGACGTCTGGCGTACAGCCCGCCCAAGGACGCCGTTCAGGAAGTGCGCATTAAGGCCTTCGATGCCGACGCCGCATTTGGACACACCGGCGGCGGCACGCTGAATCAGATTCTCAAGACCGGCACCAACGGGCTCCACGGGTCCTTATGGGAATTCAATCAGCCGAATAACTTGACGGCGAATAATTTCTTCAATAACAAAAGAGGCCAGGAGAATCCCGTAACGCACTATAACCAGTACGGCGCAACGGTGGGCGGACCGGTGATCATTCCCAAATTGTATGACGGCCGGAACAAGCTGTTCTGGTTTTTTGCCTGGGAGAGTCTGAAAGACAGCCAGCCGAACCCGCTAACCGTGACCGTTCCGACCGCCAAAGAACGCCAGGGCGATTTTTCAGACTTGTTGAAACTTCCATTGGGTGGCCAGTACCAGCTCTACAATCCCTTTACCGCCGTTCTCAACGGTACGACAGTTACCCGAACGCCTTACCCCAACAATATTATTACCAGCCCCTTGAATCCCATCGCGTTGGCTTATCTGAAATTCGTTCCTCTGCCCAACATCCCCGGCGACCCAGGCGGCCTGAACAATTTCGCCAACACCTCTCCCACCACGGACGACTACAGCAATCAATTGGGCCGGCTGGATTACAACATGTCCATCCGCAACCGCATCTTCTTCGACGTCCGGCACACCGACTATGCGCAGGAGAAAAACAACTACTTCCAAAATATCTCCACCGGATCGATTCTGACGCGCTCGAACCTGGGCACGAGTCTCGACGACGTATTCACCCTGAACGCCACCAACGTTGTGAACGTGCGTTTTAACTTCACGCGTATGGACGAGGCGCACCCTTCGCAGAGCGCGGGATTCGACGCTACCACGCTTGGTTTCCCGGCATATCTGGCGAACGCCTCGCTCTTTCGTCAACTCCCGAACCTGACCTTCGCAACCAATACCTTGATGACCACGCTGGGTAACAATGGCGCTAATTTGCTGCCTTCCCAGTCGCTGCAATTGATGGGGACCTGGGTCACCATCAAAGGCAACCATACGCTGAAATTCGGCGTGGATGCACGGCAGTATGTGCTGAACACGATCAGCTATGCGAACTCGGCGGGCAATTTTTCCTTCAGCGCGAATAGCTGGGTAAGGTCGGCCAGCAATGCTTCCAGCACGGTCGTGCTTGGACAGGATCTCGCTGAAATGCTGCTTGGCCTGCCCACCAGCGGCACGTTCGATCTCAACACATCCGCCGCCTATTACGAGCATTACTTCGCCACCTTCGTGCAGGACGACTGGCGCGTAAAGAGGAACCTGACTGTTAACATCGGCGCGCGATTCGACTACGATGCGCCTTATCACGAGAAGTACGGCCGGACGGTGAACGGCTTCGACAACTCCACTCCGAATCCGCTGGCGGCCGCGGCGGCAGCGGCCTACAATGCGCATCCCATCAGCCAGATTCCGGTAGGTAGTTTCAATGTGCTGGGCGGGCTGACTTATCCCAAGGACGGCTCAGTCTATGAGCAGACGTCGCACCGGATCAGCCCGCGCATCGGTTTCGCGTGGACGCCGGACCTGCTGAAGGGCAAGACCGTGGTGCGCGGCGGCTTCGCGATGTTTGTGCAGCCTCTTACCATCAGCCAGCTCGCCATCAACGGCAATTATTCCACCAATCCGATTCTCGACCAGGAAGGCTTCAGCCAGACCACGCAGGTTGTGCAGCCGAGCAATTTCCTGGCGCCCGCGGCTACTCTCAGCGATCCTTTCCCATCGGGCTTCAGGCAGCCGGCCGGGTCGGCGGCGGGGCTGGCGACGTTCGCCGGCCAGACGGTGCAGTTCTTCGATCCGAAGGTGCAGGATCCATATTCGCTGCGTTGGAATTTCGGATTCCAGCACGCCATCACGCCCAACACAATGCTCGAAGTATTGTACATGGGCAACCACGGCGTTCATGTTCCCATTTTTGTGACGCAGCAGAACGGAATTCCACGCCAGTTCCTGAGCACGCTGGGAACCCGCGATCAGCCGCTCATCACCGCGCTAAGTAACCCCAACACAGCGAATCCGTTCGCCGGACTGGCTACTTCGCAAAACACTGCAACCACCACCGTGGCGCAATTGCTGGCAAGATTTCCGCAGTTCCCGGTTGGCACGGGCAGCGGAAGCGCCGGCGTGATCGAGCAGAACAACACGGCCGGCAGCTCCTATTTTCAGAGCCTGAACATCCGCTTACAGAAACGTTTTTCGAGCGGCCTCTTGCTGGTGACGAACTACATCCGCTCCAAGCTCATCGACCGTACGACATTTCTAAACGACAGCGATCCAACTCCCGAAAAACGCATTTCGCCATTCGACCACCCAAACCGGTTCGTCGCGGGAGTGGTGTACGAACTTCCGTTTGGCCGGGGCAAGCGCTTCGGCGTACAGTCCCGCTGGGCGGACGTGCTGGTGGGCGGTTGGGGCGTCAATACCATCTATACGTATCAGACCGGCGCGCCGATTACGTGGGTGAATGGCAGCACCACCACCCCCGGCGACTATGTGTACTTCGGCGACAAGATCGTGCTGAACAACCGCGAGGCCAATACGACGGCGTTCAATATTACCGCGTTCGACAGAGTGGCGGGCAACCAATTCCAATACCACATCCGAACTTTCTCAACCACGTTCGGGAACCTAAGGCAGGACGGAATCAACGAGTGGAGCCCGTCGGTGACGAAGCGCGTCGTGATCAGGGAGGGCATGTATTTCCAGCTTCGCTGCGAGGCGTACAATGTTTTGAATCATGCCACGTTCGCGGCGCCGAATACGACGGCGACGAACACGGCATTTGGGGTAATCAACGCGCAGGCGAATCGTCCGCGAACAATGCAACTGGGCGCGCGGTTCGTCTTTTAGGATTGTAGGGCAGGTTGGTAACCTGCGGCCGATTGGTAATCGGCCAATTCGGTGAAGCATCATAATCAACGGGCCGATTTCCAATCGGCCGCAGATTAACAATCTGCCCCACATTTACTTCAGGTTTTTCTCGAAGAAGTCGGTTGTTTTTTCCAGCAAGTGTTTGCGGAGCGCGCCTTCTACGCCATGGCTCTTGCCCGGATAAATCACCATGTCGAACAGTTTGCCGGCGCGCTCCAATGCATCCGACATTTGCACGGTGTTCTGAAACAGCACGTTGTCGTCTTCGATGTTGTGGATCATCAGAAGTTTGGCTTTCAACTTGTCCGCGTAATCCACCAGTGAGCTGACCTTGTAGCCGTCCGGATTTTCCGAAGGCAGACCCAGGTAGCGTTCCGTATAAATGGTGTCGTAGTTCTGCCAATTCGTAACCGGCGCGCCCGCGACGCCCGCGCGAAAAACATCCGGGGCATTCAGCAGAGCATTGATGGTCATGTAGCCGCCATAGCTCCAGCCGTTGATGCCGATGCGGTTCGGGTCTACGAAACCCTGTCCGACCAGGTAGCGGATTCCTTCCAATTGATCGGCCAGCTCCACTTTGCCCATGCGCCGGTTGATGGGCGTCTCGAACGCGTGGCCGCGCCCCATCGATCCGCGGTTGTCCACCTGCCAGATCACGAATCCGCGCTGCGCCAGGGCCTGATCCCAAGTCGCGCCGGACCAGGAATTATGAATGCTCTGCACTCCGGGGCCGCCGTAAACCATCACGATGGCGGGATACTTTTCACCGGCTTTGAAATTGGCGGGCTTGATGAGCCGCGCGTACAACAGCGTTCCATCCGCCGCCTTCACGTTGACGATCTCGGTCGGCAAAACTTCGTACTCGTCGGTAAATTTGTGGTCGGGTTCGCGAAACACCGCCCACTCCGCACCATCGATGCGGTGAAGAGTTTTACCCGGCGGCTGCGTGAGGCTCGAAAATGTGTCCATGAAATAGTCGTTGGAGGGGTTCATCGATACAGCGTGCGTACCCGCGCTCTGCGTGATCCGCTTTTTATCTTTGCCGGAAAACTTGATGGAATAAAGTTGGCGCTCCAGCGGGCTGGCTTCCGTTGACAGGTAGTAGATGGTCTGCTTCGCTTCGTCGATGCCCGCGATCTGGTTCACTTCCCAATCGCCTTGCGTAATGCGATTGCGCAGCTTGCCGTCCGCTGCATATAGGTAGAGATGCTGGAACCCGTCGCGCTCGCTGGCCCAGATGAATTGGCCGTCCGCCAGAAAATGAAACAGGTCGTTCAAATTGATCCAGGCGGGATCGGCCTCGTGCAGGATCGATTTGGATGTTCCCGAGCCGGCGTCGCCGAGCATGAGGTCCAGTTTGTTTTGCAGCCGGTTGAATCGCTCGATGGCGAGCTTGGAAGAATCGGGCGACCAGTAGAGGCGCGCGATCAGAAAGCCGCGGGCCTCGCCCAGATCGATCCAGCGCGTATTGCCGCCGGTGGGCGAAACTACGCCGACGTGAACCTCGGCGTTGGGTGTGCCGGCTTGCGGATAGCGCTCCGGTTCGGCAACGGCGCGCGTTCCGAGCAGCGACACCTGCGGATAAATCATTTCGCGGCCGACATCGAATTGCATGTAGGCGATGTGCTTCGAATCGGGCGACCACCAGAAGGCGGTGCCCAGGTCGAGCTCTTCCGGATAAACCCAATCCAGCTCGCCGTTCAACAGCGTGGCGCTTCCGTCTTCGGTGAGCCGCTTCACTTTGCGGGACGCGATGTCCAGCGCGTAAAGATCGTGCGCGCGGCGGAAGGCCACCTGCGTGCCGTCGGGCGATAGTTTTGGATCGTGCTCCCGCTCGGCTGTCGCCGTAAGCTGGTCCCACTTGCCGGATTCCAGGTGATACCAAAACAAATCGCCGCTGACGCTCAGCAGCAGTTCTTTTCCCGATGGCGACCACTGGAACTTGTTTTCGCTGACCCGCCGATTTTGGAAATCGAACCGCTCGGCTGGTGGAACGGGCGCCGCCGCTTTTTCCAGAGGGTCGAGCGCGAGCAGTTCTTTCTCGCTCTTGGAGGCGACGTCGTAGAGCATGATCTGCTTGCCTTTGAAATATCCGAAATGCTTGCCGTCGGGCGCCCATTCGGGATCGCCGGCACGGGCTGCCCGGCCTCCGGGGCGTGCGGTTACGGTGTCCAGGGTGATGGGTTTCTTCTGGGCGAAAGCCGAGAGCGCGCAGAGGGAGAGGGCTAGCAGGCGAGACATCATTTGTTGTCATTCTAACGGATTTCCCCAGAAGGCCGATTACCAATCGGCCGCAGGATGCCATCCTGCCCCACATCTAGAAACTGGAGTTTGTGGACAGAGTGGCAGTTGTGTTGTTGATCCGATAGATGGAAAGCACCGGGGTTTCGAACTGCTTTTGGAAGGAATGACTCGATTGCACCGCTTCCGACAAGTGGCGGGCGCCGTTTTCATGCAGGTCGCGGTAGAAATCGTCGTTGACCAGCAACGCGTAATCGAGATTGTATTGCCGGGCGAAATCCGGGATTGTGTGCAGCAGCTTGTCGATGCCGGCGTCGTCGTTGTGATAGTACAGCTTGGTCGGGATCGGCATATTGCAAGACTTGCGGCCCGTATACAGGTAT
>DATDHK010000556.1:0-11205 GCA_036521635.1 Bryobacteraceae bacterium
TGAGCAATCCATGCAAAGGCCGACGAGGGCGTCGGCTGCGGTCCGGGGGGACCGCCCCACTATGTACCTCAGAACTGTCCAGCTAATTCTTGGACACAGCACTAGCGAACTTGTCCAGAGCGTCGCGTCCGACGAACACGCCCGGCGGAACATAGAGTACGCAATCGTCAGTGTAGAACCGGTCAATGGCTGCACGGCGGCGGGCGGCATCACCTTCGCCGAAGACCTCCTGTAGGTTCCGATGAAGAAGTTCAATGATTCGCTCGCGTACCACCGTATCGAAGACGATAGTGGGTGTCAACCGGCTCAGTCTTTAGTCAACCAACATTTAGCGCGGTACCGGACGGTGAGCTAGTGTTCTTAGTGTCCTGTCTTCAAGAGATTGCAACGAACCAGTAACATTCGAAGTCTGGCCGTTGACGCGATGGAGGAACAAAGCGGGCCCGTCTGGCGTATACTCGGAGGAGCCGGAAAAAAACGTATATGAGTTTCCTTTCAAAGCAGTTCATAGATGTAATCCAATGGACCGAGCCGGAAGACGGCATATTGGCGTATCGATATCCCATGGAAGACATGGAGATTCAGAACGGCGGCAAGCTCACCGTTCGCGAATCGCAGATGGCCATCTTTGTCAATGAAGGCAAGATCGCCGACGTCTTCGGGCCGGGCCTCTACACGCTCAGCACCCAGACTCTGCCGATCCTGACCTACATCATGAATTGGGACAAAGCTTTCAAGTCGCCATTCAAGTCGGATGTATATTTTTTCTCCACGCGCGTGGAAACGAACCAGCGCTGGGGAACGGCGACGCCCATCACCATTCGCGACAAGGAATTTGGGGCGATCCGCATGCGCGGCTACGGGATCTATGCGTACAAGATCGCCGATCCGAAAGTCTTTCACCAGAAGATCAGCGGCACGCGCGACGTCTATCGCGTGGCCGACCTGGAAGGGCAACTGCGCAATACCATCGTGGCGCGCATGACCGATTCGTTCGCGCAGAGCACCGTGCCTTTCCTCGACATGGCGGCGAACCAGGAAGAGCTCGGCAAGAAGATTGCCGAAAACCTGAAGCCCGCTTATGCCGATTTCGGGTTGTCGCTCGAGAGCTTCGTAGTTGAAAACATTTCGCTGCCCGACGAGTTGCAAAA
The DNA here is from genome assembly GCA_036521635.1 of Bryobacteraceae bacterium. Classification (GTDB taxonomy): domain Bacteria; phylum Acidobacteriota; class Terriglobia; order Bryobacterales; family Bryobacteraceae; genus Palsa-89. The sequence continues at coordinate 1,152 of DATDHK010000556.1, forward strand.
GATGCTGGATCAGCGCATCAGCATGAACATGATCGGCGATATGAGCAAGTACACGCAATTCCAGGTGGCGCAGTCGATGCCGATCGCGGCCGCGAACGAAGGCGGCGGCGGAGTGGCTGGAGTGGGCGTGGGTCTTGGGGCTGGTTTGGCCATGGGTCAGACGATGATGAACGCCATGCGTCCGCAGGAGCCGCCCACCGGCGGTGGCGGCGCGGGACCTGCTCCGGCGGGACCAGCCGGACCGAGTGGGCCGGGCGCGCCGGCGGCCGCCGCGGGTGGGACCAAGTTCTGCATCAATTGCGGCCATTCGATTCCTAAACCGGCGAAGTTCTGTTCGGAGTGCGGAAGCACGCAGGGGTAAGTTGGGAATTGTTTTAAGATCAACACAGGCACGAATGCCTGTGCTACATAAATGAGCGGCCTTGAATGGATCGTTGAAGCGCACGGCTGCAAGCCCGGCGTGCTCTCCGATTTGCACGCGCTCGAAGCGCTCTTCGACGCGTTGATCGGCGAGCTGCACCTGCACCCGCTGGGTAAAACCAATTGGCACCAGTTCCCGCATACGGGCGGCATCACCGGCGTGAGCCTGCTTTCGGAATCGCACCTGGCCTGCCACACGTTTCCCGAATATGGATCGCTCTGCCTGAATCTCTTCTGCTGCCGGCCACGCCCCGGCACCGATTTTGAAGCGCTGCTCAAGAAGGAATTCGGCGCGGCGAAAGTTTGCGTGCGTAGAGTCGAACGTCCCTACCAGCCATGAGCGCGCCCGCTGCGAATTGCCCCAATTGCGGCGCTCCCGTTGCGTTCCGTTGGTCCAGCGCGGTGCAGACCACGTGCGAATTCTGCCATTCCATTTTGGTGCGCACGGACGTGGATCTGGAAAAGGTCGGCGAGGTTGCCGATCTTCCACCGGACGCGTCGCCCATCCAGATCGGCGCTGAAGGCGTTTATCAAAACAAGAGCTTCGTGGTTATTGGGCGAATCATGTATGCGTATGAGCAGGGCGGCTGGAATGAATGGCATCTCATCTACAACGACGGGAGCAGCGGGTGGCTTTCGGATGCGCAACTGGAATACGATCTGTCGTGGCTGACGCAGCCGCCCGAGCACTTGCCGGCGCGCGATGGGGTCCATCGCGGCAAGAAGTTCAATTGGAATGGCAAGACCTACGAAGTCACATCGCTGACCACTGCGCATTATAAGGGCGTGCAGGGGGAGTTGCCGTTTCAATATTGGGATAAGGCCGACGCCGTATTCGCCGACCTGCGCACTACCGAGGGCGATTTCGCGACTATCGACTATAGCGATAGTCCGCCTAAGCTTTATCTGGGGAGGCCGGCGGAGTTTGAGGAATTGCATCTTAAGAATTTGCGGCTGTTTGAGGGTTGGGCTTGATGGGTAAGCCGGATGAGTAGTCCGCTGGTTGGTCCGCCGGTTGCGAAAGCGAAATCGCTGTCTTGCCCCAATTGCGGCGGGGCGGTGGAAATACGCGGCTTCGCGCATACGCTCTCGGTTGTTTGTCCGAGCTGTTTGAGCGTGTTGGACGCTACTACTCCGGAATTTCAGATTCTGCAAAAGTTCCACGGCAAGCAGCGGTTTCAGCCCAAGATTCCGCTTGGATCGCGCGGCAAGATCGGCGAGATCGTCTACGAAGTAATCGGATATCAGGTGCGCGAAAGCGGAGCGGGCGAGGATGCGTTCGGTTGGGAGGAATATCTTCTCTTCAATCCGTACAAGGGCTTTCGATACCTGAGTGAGTTCCAGGGACATTGGAATTTCATTCGCGGGTTGAGCGCTCTTCCGATAGAAACGCGCGCCGGCATGAAGCCCGCCGTTCAAATGCTGGGCCGGTCTTACGTCGGCTTCGATTCGATGTCCGCGAAGACCAGCTTCGTGCTGGGCGAGTTTCCCTGGCAGGTGCGCGTGGGCGACACGGTGAAAGTGGACGACTATGTTTCGCCGCCCCAAATGTTGTCGTCGGAAAAAACGGAAGGCGAAGTCACTTGGTCGCTGGGCGAGTACATCGCAGGCGCGCAGCTTTGGCAGGCATTCCGTTTGCCGGGATCGCCGCCCTCGGCAACGGGCGTCTTCGCGAATCAGCCGTCGCCTCTTGCCGGCAAGGTTCGTTCCTCATGGCGCACCTGGCTGTTGTTAAACGTTTTGCTGATCGCGATAGCGGTGCTGCTTTCCGCGTTTTCCGCAAGCCGCACCGTCTTTCAACAGGACTACACCTTCGAGCCCCGCGCCCGGACCGAAGCTTCGTTCGTCACACCCCCATTCGAAGTCACGGGACATACTTCGAACGTCGAGTTGTACATTCGCACGGATCTGCAGAATAGCTGGGCCTATTTCAACTTCGCGTTGATCAATGAAGAATCCGGCCACGCGTTCGATTTCGGCCGCGAGATCAGCTATTACACCGAAGGCGGCGAAACGGAAGGCAAGCCGGTGGACACGGTGACAATTCCATCGGTGCCATCGGGACGATACTATTTAAGGGTCGAACCCGAAATGGACGCCAAAAGTGCGCGGATGAGCTATCGGCTGGCGGTGCGCCGCGATGTTCCGCACTATACTTTTTTTTGGCTGGCGGGGTTGCTGCTGCTGATTCCGCCGATCCTTACCAGCATACGGGCGGCGAGCTTTGAGGCCAGCCGCTGGCGCGAGAGCGACTATGCGCCGGCCACCGACGGAGGTGATTGATTGTTGAACCATCCTTTGTTTTTGCTTTACGGCGCTTTGCTGATCGGGGGAGCCACGGTGGCGCATTATCGCGGCTGGACCACCACCAAGATCAGCGAACAGAAAGTTCTGCCGAAATCGATTCGTGACAACCCGGGCGCGTACCGCTCTACGTATGGCGGATATTCCCGATACATGGGAGGTAAGTAAAAATGAGTGAATTTCACCCCGCGTTTATTCTCAACGCCATCGTGTACGCTTTGCTCGGCATCATCATCTTCGTTGGCGTGTTTGCGCTGATCGACAAGATGACGCCGTACCATCTGTGGAAAGAGATTGTGGAGGACAAGAATATCGCGCTGGCGGTGCTGGTGGGCGCGATGTCTATTGGCATGTGCATTATTATTGCCGCGGCAGTGCACTAGATTTGTAGCGCAGGTTGGTAACCTGCGGCCGATTGATAAATCGGCCTGTCGCTGGATTCAAAAGTTTGTAGGTCGAGTTTCACTCGACGGCAGGTTACCAACCTGCCCTACATTTAATGTCGCTGGCTCTTTTTCTTTCTGTCTTCCTGATTGCCGCTTGCGGGCTCATCTATGAGTTGATCGCCGGGACGCTTGCCAGCTATTTGCTGGGCGACAGCGTCTTTCAGTTTTCCACTATTATTGGCTGCTACCTGTTTGCAATGGGGATTGGCAGCTATCTTTCTAAATTTCTGCACCGCGGGCTGGTGGCGCGCTTTGTGTCCATCGAATTGATGGTGGGGCTGGTGGGAGGGTTTTCCTCGTCGCTGCTATTCCTGGCGTTCGCATACACCGACGCATTCCGCCTGGTGCTTTATGTGGTCGTGATTTTGGTCGGCACGCTGGTTGGTTTGGAAATTCCGCTGCTGATGCGGATTCTCAAAGAGCGCTTCGAGTTTCGCGATCTGGTTTCGCATGTTTTGACGTTCGATTATCTGGGGGCGCTCGGGGCGTCGCTGCTGTTTCCGATTCTGCTGGCGCCCAAGCTGGGGCTGGTTCGTTCGGCATTGCTGTTCGGAATCTTTAATTCCGTGGTCGCGCTCTGGTCTACGTATCTTTTTCGCGAGCAACTCGGCGGCGGGTATGCGTTGCGTGTTCAATGTTTCGTGGTGCTGGCGATGCTGGGGGCGGGGATGGTCTTCGCGGATCGCATCTCGTCGGCCGCCGACAATAGTCTCTATGCCGACGAGGTGATTTTCAGCCGCAACACGCGCTATCAGCGCATTGTCCTCACGAAATGGAAAGACGATCTGCGGTTGTTCCTCAATTCACATTTGCAATTCAGCTCGCGCGATGAGTATCGCTATCACGAAGCGCTGGTGCATCCGGGGCTGGCGGCGCTTCCGGGTGCGCGGCGCGTGCTGGTGGCGGGCGGCGGCGACGGACTGGCGGTGCGCGAAATCCTGAAATATCCCGGCGTGGAAAACATCACGCTGGTGGATCTCGATCAGGAGATGACGCAGCTCTTCACGCGGCATCCCGTGTTGTCGGCGTTGAACCAGCATTCCTTCAGCGAACCGCGCGTGCATGTGATCAACGCCGATGCATTTCGCTGGCTGGACGCCAATCCGGATCGCTTCGATTTCATTGTGGTGGACTTTCCCGACCCCACCAGCTACTCGCTGGGGAAACTTTTCACCACCACTTTTTACCGGCTGGCGGCCAAGCATCTGAACGCCGGCGGGCTGATGGTGGTGCAAAGCACCTCGCCGCTTTTTGCGCGCCAATCGTATTGGTGCATCGTGGAAACAGTGAAGCAGGTCGGGCTGCGCACGTATCCTTATCATCTGTATGTCCCGTCATTCGGTGAATGGGGATTTGTGATCGGCAGCCTGGCTCCTTATGAGGCGCCGCGGCAGTTGCCCGCGGGTTTGCGATTCCTGGCGGTGCGAAATATTCCGGAGCTATTCATTTTTCCGAACGACATGCAGCCGGTTCCGGTGGAAGCGAATAGGCTGAACGATCAGATTCTGGTCCGCTATTACGAGCGCGAATGGAAAGATATAGCAAGGTAGGACGGCGGCAGTTCCTGGGCATGGCGCCTGCGCTGCTGCTGGCGCGCAAGACCGACCGGCCCATCACCGGCGGGTTCGTCAACGATTCTTTCGCCAACGGACATCGGCTTCGCGATCATGCTGTGTTTCGCGCGCCGGCGCGCCAGGTCCGCGTTCCCATTGTGATAGTCGGCGGGGGCATTGCGGGGCTAAGCGCGGCGTGGCGTCTGGACAAGCGCGGCGTGCGAGACTTCGTGCTGCTTGAAATGGAGAGTCAGGCCGGGGGCAATTCCCGCTGGGGCGAAAACGAAGTTTCGAAGTTTCCATGGGCGGCGCATTATTTGCCGGTGCCGACCAAGGGCGAATCGTTGGCCCGCGAGTTGATGGAAGAGCTGGGCGTTTTCCGCGATGGAAAGTGGGATGAGCGGGCGCTTTGTTTCGATCCACAAGAGCGGCTGTTTTTGTACGGACGGTGGCAGGAAGGCATCGAGCCTGAAATCGGATCGACTGCCAAAGATCGCGAACAGTACCGGCGGTTCAACGAAAAGATGGCGGGGTTCCGCGCGACCGGCCAGTTTACGATACCCATGGAACGAGGAGCGAAGCCGTCGCCGCTGGATCGAATGTCGATGGCGGATTGGCTTGCCGCCGAGCGCTTCGATTCGGCTCCGTTGCGCTGGTACGTCAACTACGCTTGCCGCGACGACTATGGCGCTTTGGCGCGCGATACTTCCGCGTGGGCCGGCGTCCATTACTTTGCCGCGCGCGACCCGGAGGAAAAGGGTCCGCTGACGTGGCCGGAGGGTAACGGCTGGATCGCACAACGGCTGCTTGAGAAACTGAAACGCTACGTGCGCACCGGCGCGGGCGTGTACAGGGTTGCGCGCGATCGGAACAAGCTGCGCGTCTTCACGGAAGACATCGAATACATTGCCGACTGGGTGATCTTCGCCGCGCCCACTTTTCTTGCGCCGTACATCATCGAGGGCATGCCGCCCGCGGCCGGATTTCAATACTCGCCGTGGCTGACCGCGAACTTGACGCTCGACCGTATTCCCGCTCAGAAGGGCGCGGAGGCCGCCTGGGACAACGTGATTTACGAATCGCCGGCGTTGGGTTATGTGAATGCGATGCACATGAGTCTGGCCACGCACGTCGAGCGCGCGGTCTGGACGTTCTATTGGTCGCTGGCCGAATACACTCCGCAGCAGGCGCGGACGTTGCTGCTGGCGAAAGATTGGAACTACTGGAAAGAGGCGATCCTCAACGATCTGTCTCGTGCGCACCCGGAAATCCGCCAATGCGTCACGCATATCGACATTATGCGTTTAGGACACGCGATGGTGCGGCCGGCGCCGGGCTTCATGTTTTCGGCTGAGCGGGAGAGGTGGCTCAAACCTCAAGGGCATATTTGTTTTGCGAACTCCGACCTTAGCGGCTTTTCGATCTTTGAGGAAGCTCAGTACCGCGGCGCAACATGCGGAGACATTATGTTTCGGTAAATTCCCTAATTCTTCCCGCAAACTTTTTGCAGCATCGCAAACAGGACCTCCATCGAATCGTCACACCCGCCATTGCACTGCAGCGAAACCACGTTCGACGGCTGGTAGCCTACGGCCTGCGCCTGAGAGTTATAAAAATAATAATCTTTCTTATTTTCCTTGTCGCCCTTCTTATTCTTGACCGCCACCTTTATGTGAACGGCGGGCTTGTCCAAAGGTCTCGCCAGTCGCCAGTTCAGCTCAAGAATTTTGTCCGGCGATACCGTGAAAGCTTCGGCGCCGATCGTCGGCCGGAACGCAACGGCTGTCTGGGTGACCGTCACCACTCCATCTTGCAGATATACGTAACCAAACTGCGCCGCGGAATTGTACTTTATTTTGTAAGTCAGCTCTTCGCCGCGCGTAACAGCCTCGCTTCGCGTCTCAAGGACCGCCGGATTGGCGGTCGACGCGATCGTTGGAACCGATCCAACGGCGGGCGGCAATGCCCGGACTTGTTCTATTAGCCAACTAATAGCCGAGAGTGTATTTTCCGCGCCGGCAGGCGAGTGCACCCTGTTCTGTGTGATGATCGCCCCGCCGAATCTCGAGGTCTCCTGCTCCGGGGAAATACCGGAACCGAGAACGGAGAAATTTACCGGCGCACTTTTGTCGAAATTTTTCCCGGCAGTCATGGCCAGGTGCAGCAGCACGCCGGAAACACCTTGACGAACGATCGTTACTGTCTGGATGCGATCGGATGCGAGGAACCCAGCCGAGATAGTGCAAAACCTCTCATGAGGCTCGAAATAGAGCCCGGGCCGCCCCACCACCATCGTGAATTCATCAAATCCACTCGAATGGTGATGGAGGAGCTTGACCTTAAGAAGAATGTTCGCCCCGACAGCCAGCGCAAACCCAGCCTGTCTACGGAAAGCTTCGAAATCGTTTCTCCCAAGCAAACCATTAAGCTCTGTAACAAACCGGTCGGCGTTTATTCTCTCGCACGCTCTTCGCTCCGCAAATGCCGGGTGGCCAACCGAGTAGCCATCTGGTTCCGCGGCCGAAGCGCTAAATCGGAAGTGACTTTCAAACCGGAGAAGATCTCGACTAGAGTTCGCAGCCCGGGCATCGGCCGGAGCGACCCGGCACAGCAAGAGCGTGCCGCCGAGATCCATCCAAAGCGCCGACTGATCCGCGTCGTAGTATTTCCACGTCAAGACGGAATCCTTTATGGGATAGTAACCGCGCTCGATTAGCGCTTGACGTTCCTTGTAAGGCGCCACCGCCTTAGCCATCTCGCCCTCATAGTTATTACGCACACTTGCGGCCTCCGCTTGACGCCGCGCCTCAATCTGCTTCATCTGCGCTTCATACTTGCCGAACCGGTTCTGGAAATCTTGGGTTGTTTCGAAGGGGTCCTTCACCGGTTTTGAGCGAGCGACACTTGAGACCAGCTCGTTGTAGGACGATCCCGCATCCGCGGCCGCCTTTTGAGCCATCTGTCGAGACTCAGCCTCCATCCCCAGGATCTGAGCGTTTATCGAGCGCCACTCCACCAGCGCGGAATCCGCTGTCTCAGGTTGCCCGCGATTCGCATTCACGGAGGAACGAAGTGCGGCCACGCGCTCGCGTAATTCGGCAAGCCGTCGAACCTCGCCCTCTCTCCGCCGCCTCTCCATCGCATCCTGCTCCTGGTTGGCCTCCTCAATCTTTTTACGTTCGCGGTCCAGTTCTTCCCACCGTTTGATGTCGGCTCTCTTCCTGTCTTCCTCAAGACGCAGAAAACGCAGCCGGGCTTCGGCTTGGAGAGCTGCGTCCCGGTCCTGGGCGGTCTTGTTTTGCTGGCCGATTTGTTTCAGGCGATCGACCTCCTGCTGGGTCCGCGCGATGTCCGATTCAATCCGCGTCCGCTCCGCCTCGGCCATCTTCAACTGCTCGGCGATATCGCGGAAAAAGAACCGCCCAATCACGCTCGATGTCGACCACGGCACTTGCGTTCCGCCCGAATCTCTGCTCACACTGGCCCGCACCTCGTCAAATACCTCGTTGAGGTCCATCTGCGGTTTCGCCAGTGCTTGAACCAACTGACCGGTGAACAGGCCGTTTTTCCCGCCGGGATTGTCGTCGGCTGTACGGCCAGGGGCGGTAGCGAAGGCGATGTAGACGCCTGTGCCGGCTTGCATTTGCGCAAGTCCGCCGACACCGCCGCGAGTACCGCGGGGGAAGGGATTGTTCCGGCACGCGTCGAGAATGACGATGGTGAGCCGGGGTTTACGAGCTTCCAGTTTTTCAAGCAGAACGTTGGCGAAATAGGACTGGTGTTTGGCCTCGGCTTCGTCTCGCGCCCGGAAACCCACTGGAATAAGGTAGTTTTCGCCGCCAAGTTCCATCCCGTGGCCCGCGTAGTAAAACAGAGCGACATCGCCGGCGCCGATTCTTTCGACAAAGGTGTTAATCGCACGTTCCAGAGCAATGACGTCCAGGTTCTCGCCGGCCTGGACCTGGAAACCGAGGTTGCCAAGAGTAGCGGTTACAGCCCGTGCATCGTTGACAGTGTTCATCAGCGTTGCAGCTCCGCCATAACTCGCATTGCCGATTACCAGGGCGCGCCGCCGCGGCGCCTCGGGATTGATTACCATTCCGCGGGCGGCGGGCTGAGACTGAGCTGGCCGGACAGTCGAAGGGAAACCCAAAACTCCAACGAATAGAATCAGCAGGTGCTTGGTCATAGCAGCATTGACAGTTTACTTCTTCTGGCTTTTCGAAATCAGCGCCCATAATTGAGCGTTAAGCCGTGAACGCATGATTGCGGTGTTGGGGTCGAACGACGTGCAGCCCTTATACTAGAGAAATGCGACTTGTACTGGCTTTTTTGGGAATGAGTGCGTTCCTGCTCCAAGCGTCCGACGCCAATGTTACGGCTGCTGAGCGGGCTCACGCCATAAAGCTTCTTCAAGATTCACAGAAGGAATTTCTTAGTCTGGTGGACGGCCTGACTGAGGCGCAGTGGAATTACAAGGCGGGTCCGGACCGTTGGTCGGTGGGTGAAACTGCCGAACACATCGTGCTGGCGGAAGGCGGGCTGTTCGCCAACCTGGAACGAGCGATGGCGGCCGCCCCCAATCCAGACTGGGAAACGAAGACGCGCGGCAAGACCGAGTTCATTGAAAAAGTGATGGTGGATCGCAGCCACAAGGCGCAGGCGCCCGAGGCGATCGTACCGCATGGAAAACTCTCGCACGAAGAAGTGATCCAGCGCTACAAGGCTGGGCGCGCGAAGACCATGAAGTTCGCCGAGGAAAATGACGTGGCGCTGAAGGAGCACCTCGCCGATCATCCGTTTCCAGTTTTCGGAACGCTCAATGCGTACCAATGGCTGATTTACATTCCGCTGCACAACATGCGGCACGATCAGCAGATCGCCGAAGTAAAGGCCAGTCCGGGGTTTCCGAAGTAGGATGAAGCTATGAACGGCCGCTACTCCGAGCATCCCGTGCCGGATCGTTTGGCGCGCTACGTCGAGTGTTTTTGGACGATCGAAACGGACCAGCCGGTTTCCGAATATCCCGTGTTGCCGGATGGATGCGTCGATATCGTTTTTTCGCGTGGACGCGGCCCGCAAGATGCGCAGGTGGTGGGAACGATGACCCACGCGCGGAAGTTTGCATTGTCCGCCGGTCAGTTCGATTGCGGCGTGCGATTTCGTCCGGGCATGTCGCATGGTTTTCTAAGCCTGCCGGGGACCGAAATGGCGGACCGTTCGCTTCCGCTCCGCGAAGTTTGGGGAACCGCGGGACGGGATTTGAATGCGCGGCTGGCGGACGCAGGGTCGGCCACCGAATGCGTTACTCTCATCGCGAACGAATTGCGC
>DATDHK010000557.1:0-2607 GCA_036521635.1 Bryobacteraceae bacterium
TTAGCATTGTGGAAATCACCATCAACACGCCGCAAGCGAAAATCAACCCCAGTCCTACAAGTTGGTTCGTGAAATAATGCCGGTTTTTGGAACAGTTCCAACTCCGGTTGAGCGCCACTTCCAGAGGCTCAAAGATTCCACTGGCCGTGAAAAACAGTAACAGAATCGAGATGATCTGCACTTGGCCCTGAGAGGCGACCGTGACCTCGAAGTTGCGCCGCAGGAAATGTCCGAAAGCATCCGGGAAATAGTCGTCCAGCGCAAAATACACTGCGTTCACCGCCGCCCTCCAGTGAAAAACGTGCTGGAACAAAGACAGCATCACAATCAGAAATGGGAAGAACGACAGCAGCATGCCGGCCGAAACTGAGAAGGCGTAGACGTGCACTTCGGTCCGCATCAGGTAGCGCACTGTTGGCAGCAAGGCTCGCGCGCCGCGAACTGCAATGTTAGGGGAAGTTGCCAGACTCTTAGGTTAACGGGTTTTTGATGAGCGGACGGATCGCGCTTTCCAGTGTGCGAATGCCGGCCGTGATATCGCGCTCCGTCATCGCGCCATAGCCTAAGATCAACTCGCACCGGTCCGGCGGCTTCAAATAGTAAGGAGAGGTGGAATAAATCGCGACGCCGGCCTGCGCGGCGCGGCTGATGAGGTGCGCGGTTTGACGGCCCGCGACGCCCGGAAAGCGCAACACCACGTGGATTCCCGCCGCCGCCCCCAGCACCTCCACCGAATCGCCGAAATGTTTTCCGATTGCCCTCAGCAAGGTCTGCCGGCGCGAGGCGTTGCGAACTCGCGACCGCCGCACGGAGCGGTCCAGATATCCCTCGCGCATGAAGTCCGCCAACGCCGCTTGCTGCAGGAATGAAGTGTGCCGGTCCGTGATTTGTTTCGCCCGCGATAGCGCCGGCGATAGCGCCGCCGGCATCACCACGTACCCCATGCGCAACGATGGAAACAAAATTCGTGAAAATGTTCCCGCATAGATTACTCGTCCGGCGCGGTCTAGCGCTTGCACCGCCTCTACCGGACGGCCCTCATAGCGGAACTCGCCATCGTAATCGTCTTCCAGAATGTAAGCTCCGGTTTTCTCCGCCCAGGCAAGCAGCGCCAGACGCCGATGCAGCGGCATGATGGCGCCCGTCGGGAATTGATGCGACGGTGTCACGTATGCCAGGCGCACGCGCCCCGATCGCGGCAACCTGGCAACTTCAAGGCCCGACTCGTCGACGGCAATCGGAATAATTCTCGCTCCGACGGCGCGAAACACCTCGCGCGCTCCCTGGTAGTGCGGCTCCTCCAGCACTGCGGAATCGCCTGGGTCGAGCAGTACGCGAGCCACCAGATCGATGGCCTGCTGGGAGCCGTTGACCAGCAGTATTTGGCCGGGACTGCAATCCACTGCGCGCGACCGCCGCAGATAGTTCGCGATCTCCGTGCGTAGCCCCGCATCGCCGCGAACGGGCGAGTAATCCAGCTCCAACGAGCGAAGGCGGCGGGCAAGAAGACGCCGCCAGATATCGCCGGGAAAGTCCCGCGCGCTGGCCAGGTAGTAAGCAAAATCGTAGCGCTGCCGGTGCAGCGGAGGTTGCACGGGCGCTTCGGTATCGGGCTCGTCGACGATGCGGCGGGCGTATCGCGATAGGCGCGGGGCGCCAGGTCCGATAACAGAATCCTGACGGCGGCTTGCGGAAACGCGCAGCATCGAATCGGGGAGCGTCGCGGCTACAAATGTTCCGGATCCGACCCGTGCTTCGGCGTAGCCTTCGGCGATCAATTGCTCATAGGCGATCAGAACCACGTTGCGCGAGATTCCCAAATCGTGGGCCAGCGTCCGCGTGACTGGCAGACGGTCGCCCGCGCGCAGCCTGCCTGACAGAACACCTTCGCGAATCGCGCGGTACACCTGTTGATACAGAGGGCCGGAACCGGACAACGTAATCACCATGAATTGGCTCTATTCTGATGCCAGGAATTGGCCCTTGTCAAAGGCCAATTGCCGCGTACATTGGGGATAAGGCTCTTGGTGGAAGATGACTGCAAATAGCGTCCTCATTGTGTTCAGTTTGACGTTGCCGCTCGCGCGGAGTGAGCAGATTCCCGAACTGCTGCCGCGCGACAAGGAAGTTGAAATCGCTCTCAGCGCCGCGCCTGCGCATCTGCGCGCCGCGGCCACCGTGTATGTGCTGGAGCGCCACGGCTACACAATCGCGCGCAAGGGTAGCAACGGATTTACTTGTTTGGTACATCGTGATCATCCGATGAACCAGAAACCAACCTGTTGGGACCGCGAAGGCTCGGAGACGATTGTTCCAGCCGTCTTGCGTGAAGGCGAGCTGCTGATGCAGGGCAAGACCGTCCCCGAGGTTCAGGCGGAAATCCAGCGTGGATTCGACAGCGGCAAATTCATCGCGCCGCGCCATCCGGGCGTGGCGTACATGCTGTCCAATTCGAACCGTCTCTATAATCCGCAAACGAAGAAGGTCGGCATTTTTCCGCCGCACGTGATGTTCTACGCACCCAATCTCACCGACGCCGATATCGGATCGAAAGGCGACGGCGCGGGCGGACTCCCGTTTATCGCGTACCAGGGTCCGCATGGATAC
>DATDHK010000558.1:0-12332 GCA_036521635.1 Bryobacteraceae bacterium
TAATGGTCGGACTCGCGGCCTTAGTATTGAGCGCTAGGATTAGGGCCATAGTTTTTGATCGGCGGACACTTATCTGGCAGATTGAGGGGAGACGTGCAGGCAAAAACTGAGACCTGCTTCACACGCAGAAGTGATTGTCACGTCTTCGGCAGATCGTACTCCAGGCAACGCACACTCTTGGCTTCCAAGCTCACCTCAATCACAGTGTTGATCAAGTCTCTCTGCCCCAAGTATTCAAGCGCGGCTCGGAAGAGAGCGCGTTGCAATGCGGGTACCACGTTCGGAACCAGGACAATCAGGCCAGGGTGCAGATCCATCTTGCCGAAGAGCTGTATGAAGTCCGCTCGATTATTAGTCACACACGTGAATTCGTCTTTGATGATCCGTTCTGCTATCACCCAGTCCGGTCGGCCGCTCAAGCCGAGATGGTTGACGTGGGTTGCTTCAAAGCTTAAGGTATGGGCCAACTCTACCAGCGACTGGTGAAGGCACTCGTCAATCAAAAACCTCACGCTGTCGTAAGATTGCTCAGCGGGAAAGATCTCCTGCCCCGCGGCTTCCTTCCCTGCCAGGGACGGCGGCTCGGACGCCCGCGCCGGGGAAACGCACGCATGTACAGCGGCGCGATGGCAATCTTCTCCTTGTCCAACGCCGGGTAGCCGTCTAGAAGCTCGTCCGCCGTCGCGCCCTGAGCAAGCATATCGGCCACCAGATCCACCGGAATCCGGGTGCCCTTGAAGACCGGTGTTCCACCCATAATATCCTTGTTGCTGACAACCATTCCTTCGATGCGCGCGAGCTGCTTTAATTGGCTCTCCACCTTGCGCCGGGCAGACTTGATTTCAATACGAAGCGCCGTCCCGTCTCCAACTGGCAATTGATCCGTCTTCGGAGACCGCTGGAGTAACTCTGCAATCTCACGCCGGACGCCAAGAGGCAGAAGCCGAAGGCCCTCGACTTCGAGTTGCAGAAAGATAATTTGTTCCTTATTAAGCAGTCGACGAACAGTTACGCCCGACCGCGCTGCGCGAGGGCGAATCAACCTGCTGTCAATTGCCTTATGAACCGCAGCCAGTGGCAAGCCGGTTAAAGCGGCAGCTTGCGCAGGAGTATATCCAGACATAGCTTAATTCTACTCCATATGGAGAAGGATTGAGACGGTCCTTATTACTGCTCGCGCAAAGCCTTCATCGGCTCCGTCCGCGCCGCGGCCCAACCCGGCGGAAGGCTTCCGAAGCACGTCACCAACAGAATGATCATGGGTGCGGCTAAGAAGCTCGGTACATCCCACACGCTTACTCCGTAAAGCATGCTCGATAGCGCGCGGCCGGCCACCGGCGATATCAACAACCCGGCCACTATTCCGAACGTGGCCAGTTTCACGCCGTTCGAGAGGACCAGCCACAGCACGCCCGGCCGCGTGGATCCCAGGGCCAGCCGAAGCCCAATCTCGCGGCGCCGCTGCTCCACCAGGTAGGTGAGCATTCCGTACATGCCGATTGCGGCCAGCGCCATCGCCAGCGCCGCGAAGGCTTCGCAGAGCCACAGCGCAAAGTGCCGTTCGGCCAGCGCGACGGCGGTCACGTCGTCCATAGTTTTGACTTCGGCCATCGGCAGTTCTCTATCGAGCGACTCCAACGCCGCACGCGCCGCCGATACCAGCATCAGCGGATTGCCATCGGTTCGCAACACCGCGGTCACGGACGAAAAAGGAACTTGGCCGACCGGAAACCAAAAAGCAGGCTCGGCCGCCGCATCGGAAGGCCGGTCGCGCACGTCCGCCACCACTCCGGCGATCCTGCGCTTTTCGCCAAAGAGATCAAGATACTGTCCAATCGGATTCCCATTGTCGAAGTACCTTTTTGCAAGCGCCTCATTGACAACAACAATCAACGGCGCGCTCGCCTGGTCGCCGGGTTCAATCCAACGTCCGCTGACTAATCGAAAGCGCAGAGCGTTCAAGAACCCAGAGTCGGCCGACTGAAAACGGGCCTGTTCCGATTCGCCGGCGCGCGCTGGCCGTCCGACAATATCGAAGCTGGTGTTCTCGTCGTATCCCGTCCACGGTACGTTCGTCGCCAGACCGGCAGCCCGCACACCGGGAATGCTCTTCCAGCGATTCACGATTTCCGAATAGAATGCGGAGATCTGCTGCGGCTTGCCGTAAGCCTTATCGGGCAGCACAAGCTGAAACGTCAGGACACCGCTCGGAGCAAAGCCATGATCTCGAGCGTCCAGCAGTCTTGCACTGCGCACCAGCAGGCCGGCTCCAAAACAGAGAATGCAGGAGAGCGCAACTTCCGCCGCGACCAGTCCTCCACGCAGGCTCGTAATCCGCTGTGCGCCCGACGTCATCCGGTTATCCTCGCTGAGATTCTCGCGAGGGTCCCCGCCGATTTGACGTAATGCGGGAATCAGGCCGGCAATGGCGCTCGTGAGCAGCGCGCAAGTCAGCGCGAAGCCGGCGGCGGCGAAACTGAATCGGATTTCGTGGAGCCTCGGAAAATTCGAAGGAATGACGAGATGCAGAACGGGCAAGAGAGCAACCGCGATGCCCAGGCCCAGCAATCCGCCCAGAATTCCGACGATGAAGCTTTCGGAAAGCACCGCGCGAATCAGCCTCCACGTACTTCCGCCCAGTGCTTGACGGATAGCCAGCTCCTGCTTTCGAGCCAGCACGCGCGCCACTGAGAGCCCTGCGATATTTATGCAGGCGACCAGCAGCACTAGCGCGCCCGCCGCGGCGATGATCTCAACCGTAAGGCGGGAACGGCCCACCACCTCCGATGAAAGCGGCTCCAGACGCGCGCGCTTGCCGGAATATGCATTGGGAAAACGACGCGCCAGGTCGTCCATGATCCGGTTCAGATCCTCTTCAGCAGCCTTGCGCGTCACATCGGGCTTAAGCCGCGCGACGGCGTTGGTGAAGTGCCAGTTTCGCTGCCAGCTCTCACGCAGATCGAGACCGAGTGGCGCCCATAAAGCAACGGTGTCGCCTTGCAACGGGGAACGATAGTCGCCTCCCACGTGCTGAAATCCGGCGGGAAGCACGCCGACAATAGTCCAGGAGTCGCGGTCGAGCCGAATCGTCTTACCGACGATCTGCGGATCGGCGTGGAATCGGCTTTTCCACAGCGTGTGGCTGAGGATGACAACGTGAACGCCGCGACGCATCTCAGCAGGCAGAAAATTGCGCCCCAGCGCCGGAGAAACTCCGAGAGTCGGCAGGAAATCGTCGGTAATTCTAACGGTGGCAAGCCGCTCCGGCTTGTCTTGGTGCATCAGTTGGAGATCGTCGCGCGTGTACAGCCCGATGCTCGCGAGAGTTCGGGTTGCGAGCTTGTCCTCCAGGTAATTGAAGATTGACATGGAAAACTTCGGATTTCGAGGCGACATCTCGAAAACTCGCACCAATCGTTCGGGCGCTGGATAGGGCAGCGGCCGTAGAATCACTCCATTCACGACCGTGAAGATCAAAGTGTTGATCGCGACTGCGGCGGTTAGCGCTCCGCCCGCCGCGAACAAGAAGGCCGGACGGCGGCGCAGACCGGACCAGGCGTGGCGCAGGTCCATCCAGGCGCCGTCCAGCCAGCCGAGGCTGCGTTCGTCGCGAACATCTTCCAAGGCTGCGGCAATGTGTCCGGCGCGCAGATGCGCTTCGCGCTCGGCTTGCTCGCGCGTAAGGCCCCGGCGAATGCCCGCTTCGATTTCGGTGTCCAGGTGGAACCGCATTTCCGCAATGGATTGCCGGTCCAGTTCGCGCCGCCGCAATTGGCTCATCACGCGCCAGAACCACTCGCGCAACGTTCGCATACGCGCCCTCCAGGCTCAAAAATTATTGCTCAGCAGCCGGTACATGATCTCCGCCATGTGCTCCCAGCCGGCGCGTTCGATCTTGAGTTGCTTCCGGCCGGCGGCAGTCAGTTGATAGAAGCGCGCGCGCCGGTTATTTCCGGTGGTGTCCCATTTCCCGCGAATGAAACCGCGGTGCCCGAGCCGGACCAGCGCCGGGTAAAGCGTGCCCATGTTCAACTGAATCGCTCCATGCGATACCTGCTCGATGCGCGCGGCGATGGCGTAGCCGTGCGACTGTCCGATGGCCGCCAGCGTTTGCAGCACCATCAAATCAAGCGTGCCCTGCAGGACATCGCTGCGGCTGGCCGCCTTGGCTTCTCTATTTGGCATTCAAATAAAGGATAGGGCAACTCTATTTGCTTGTCAAATGAAGACAGTAGTTGGTGGCCGGCAACTGGTGGCTTGTCAGCGCCGATCACCGATCACCGGCCACGCGGCAGTATACTCAATCACCCCAGTGATTGAGTATACTGTCCGGGTATGACGATTCGATTCGCAGCAGCAATCGCATGTTCCGTTTTGAGTCTGCCGTTGTTCGGCCAAGGCGGATTCACCGGTCCCGGACGATACGAGATCATGAATGTCAAATCCGGCAAAGTGCTGGACCTGGACCGCAACGATCAAACCACCGTCATCCAGTTCTCTCCGCGCGGAACGGACAATCAGAGCTGGCAGATCCTGCCCGCGGGCGGCGGCTTTTTCTTCCTGCGCAACGGCATGAACGGGTTCGCCCTGGATGCCGGCCGCGGCGGCAAAAGCGAGCCGGTGCGCGGAATTCCATTCAACGGCAGCGACAGCCAGCAATGGCGACTCGATCCGGGCAAGGACGGCAACGCTCTAATCGTCTCCCGCTTCGGCCGAGCGCTCGATATTCCAGATGGCTCCAATCGCGATGGCGTTCGCGTTCAGGTCTACGACATCGACGGCGACTCGAATCAGCGATTCATCTTGCGCCGCGTGTCCGCTGGCCGCGATTGGGACGATCGGAGCGGTGGCGGTGGCGGCGATCGGGATTATCGGCCAGGTCCGGGCGGCATCGTTTGCACATCCAACAACGGCGAGCGAGTGTATTGCGAGGCGGATACCCGCGATGGAATCCAGATGGTGCGGCAGATCGGCGGAGCGCCCTGCATCGAGGGCCGCACCTGGGGATTCGACCGCCGCGGCATCTGGGTGGACCGCGGTTGCCGCGCTGAATTCCGCGTGAACGCCCCGCGCGGCGATTTCGGCGAGCGGCGAATCACTTGCGCATCGAACAATGGCGAGCGCGTATTCTGCGAGACCGACACGCGCGGCCGCGTGGTTCGGATGGTGCGGCAGATCAGCGGAAGTCCGTGCGACCGAGGACGAACTTGGGACTGGGATCGCCGTGGCATCTGGGTAGATCGCGGTTGCCGCGCTGAGTTCGTTGTGGTCTCGGACCGCTAGATTAACGCGCCGGTGTTCGACGCAGCGATTATTGGCGGCGGTCCGGCGGGCGCAACGGCCGGGCGGCTGCTTGCACAGTGGGGCCATTCCGTTACGATTCTTACCGCGCCTTCTTCCCGGCATCCGAGCCTGGCCGAGTGCCTGCCGCCCAGTACTCACAAACTCTTTCACTTTCTCGGCGTTCAAGAAGCTGTCGATCGAGCGGGATTTTTCCCCACCACGGGCAACACGGTTTGGTGGGGCAAGCGTCGCCGGCGAATCGAAGCATATCCGGACCGTGCGGGCTATCAGGTTCGCCGCAGCGATTTCGATCGCTTGCTGCTGGAGTTGGCAAGCGCGGCCGGCGCTCTCGTGCAGGTGGGCAAAGCGTTCCATGTGCCCGATGCGAATGGCGCGCGCGTTGAATTTCAAACCGACGCCAAGCGCGCGGCTGTTCCAGCAAAAATGATTTTGGATTGCTCCGGCCGCGCAGGCGTCATCGGCCGTAGCGTTCGCGTCAAGGAAAAGAACTCCCACACCGTTGCTCTCTGTGGCATTTGGCGAAGCGAAAAGGGTTGGACGCTGCCGGACGCGAGCCACACTCTCGTCGAATCTTACGCCGACGGATGGGCGTGGTCCGTTCCGATCTCGCCTTTGGTGCGCTACGTGGCGTTCATGGTCAATCCTCGGAAAAAAGGTCTTTGCGCGGCATATCTTGATGAGCTCGCCAAGACCCGCGCCTTTCGGAAAATATTCTCGCGCGGCAAGCTAGAGACTGGACCCTGGGGCGCCGACGCATCCTTGTATTCATCGAAGCGGTTTTACGGGCCGGGCTTTTTGCTGGCCGGCGACGCCGGTTCGTTCATCGATCCACTCTCTTCCTTCGGAGTGAAAAAGGCGATGGTGTCGGCCTGGGTGGCAGCGGTCGTAGTCAACACCTGTCTGCGTCGTCCAGCGATGCGAGAGACTGCGTTCAAATTTTTCGACGACCGGGAGCGTGAGGTGTACACCGGATATCTTCAGAAGTCGGCAGCGCTGTTCCGCGAAGCTGGCGGACGTTCGGCATTCTCTGAGACTCCGGAGGTGAAAGATAATCGCGCCATTGCCGATGCGTTGAATCAGCTCAAGCGGAAATCTGCCATTCGACTGTTGCGCGCGGAAAACGTTCGCGTGGAGTCGAAGCCGGTAATTGAAGGGCGCGAAATCGTATTGCGGGACGCACTGACAATGGCTGGGCTACCTGCCCCGCTCGACTATTTCGAGAACGTCGATCTGCCGCGCTTGGTTGACCTGGCAGTGCATCACACGCAAGTGCCGGATTTGTTCGAAGGCTATAACCGCGCATGCCGGCCGGTTGCATTGCCGAACTTCCTTGCGGCATTGGCGATGTTGCTGGCAGAACGAGTACTGGTCGACACCTAGCCGGGTCGCCACATGTGACACAATATTAGAAATCGCCATGAAGCTCTTCACTGTTTGTGCGATGTCCATCGCGGTGCTGGTTCAATCGCTCGCCGCCCAAGCCCCTCCACCCAAGGAACCAAAAGAACCCACTGAAAAAGAGAAAGAAGAAGTCGACTCCGGCATTCCCATCACCAACGAATTAGTACGTAAAACCTGCTCGCCTTGCCACAAAGCCGACGACAAACTCCGGCTCTCTCGCATTTCCTGGCGGCGCACGACGCCCGAAGGCTGGGAGCAAACCATCAAGCGCATGATCAGTTTGAATGGTCTGAAAATGGAGCCCGCCGACGCGCGCGAGATCCTTCGATATCTTTCCAACCAGCTTGGCCTGGCGCCCGAGGAAGCCCGCCCCGCCGCATTCGAAGTCGAGAAGCGGATGATCGACTACAAGTACACGGCCAACAAAGACGCCGAAGAAGTGTGCATCAAGTGCCATTCGATGGGCCGCGTGATTTCACAGCGCCGCAGCAAGACCGAATGGGAATTGCTGATCGCCATGCATCGCGGCTACTATCCGCTCTCGGATTTTCAGGCCTTCCGGCGCGGTGGTCCGCCGCAGACGCAGCCCGGTCCCGACGGACGTCCGCCGGACAATCGGCATCCCATGGACAAAGTAATTCCGCACTTGACGGATGCGCTGGCGTTGAAGACTCCCGAATGGTCCGCGTGGTCCGCGAATATGCGCGCGCCCAAGCTAGCCGGGCAGTGGGCGTTCACCGGCTATCAGGCAGGCAAGGGATATTTTTACGGCGCCACCACCATCAAGCCCGGCGACAAAGACGATGAATTCCTGACCGAGACCCGCTACACCCGCGTAAAGACCGGCGACGTCGTGGAACGAAAAGGGAAGGCGATCGTCTACACCGGATTTCAGTGGCGCGGCCGCTCGGATTCCGGCGCTTCCGGAAAAGACTCACTGCGCGAAGTGATGTTTCTCGATCGCAGTCAGCGCGAGCTTTCCGGACGCTGGTTCACCGGCGCATACGATGAGACGGGCATTGACGTCACGCTAAAGCGAATCGGGAATGATCCGATCGTACTAGGCATCGATCATGCTTCGCTTGCATCAGGCTCAGCCCGCGAAGTCCAAATCCACGGAGTAAATTTCCCGGCGAATCTGGGCGCTTCAGTTATCGATTTTGGACCCGGCATTTCCGTCAAGCGAGTGGTAAGCTCGACGCCAAACCTCGTGAAGGTTGAAGTCGAAGTCGCGAAAAACGCCACCATCGGCCCGCGCGACATCGGCGTAGCCGGTGCATTCCGCGAGGCGGGCGCTGTTGTTTACGACAAAATAGACGAGATCAAAGTCCGGCCGCAAGCTGGAATGGCGCGCGTGGGCGGCATCAATTTTCCGAAACAGCTCCAGCAGTTCGAAGCCATCGCCTTCAGCAACGGCGCGGACGGAAAACCGGACACCAAGGACGACATCAGTCTCGGACCGGTCGACGTCACCTGGAGCATCGAAGAATACACCGCCACTTTCGATGACGACGACAAGGCCTACGTCGGAACGTTGGACGACAACGGATTGTTCACGCCCAACGTGGACGGCCCGAATCCAAAACGCAAAAATCGTGCGGACAACTACGGCGACGTCTGGGTTGTGGCAACGCTGAAACTGCCGGACGGCAGGGTGCTGCGCGCGCGGGCGCATTTGCTGGTCACGGTCCCGCTGTACATAAAATTCGATCAGCCCGAGGTAGCTCAATGAGCGAACTGGCGCTCCGCGAATTCCATTCGTTCCAGGCGGGCGGCAAGGATTTTGTCTACCTGGTTCCAAGCGCGGCCGTGTTCGAGTTGGATGACGCGTCCTCCGCCGTGATCCATCGATTGCGCGAGCGGAGCATGACCCGATCGGACTTGGCGCGGCAACTGAGCGCCTTGTTTCCCGCGGATGAAATTCAGGAAACCGTGGCCGAACTGATGCGCGCGCGGGCCATCGGCGAAGTGGGAGTTCCGGAAGAACCGGCGCCGAAAGTGATGCCGCCGGAAAACTTTCCGCTGACGACGATGGTTCTCAACGTAACCAATCAGTGCAACCTGAGCTGCACATACTGTTACGAATACGGCGAGGACAAAATCGTCGACACGGAGAACGGCAAGAAGTCCAAGTTCATGAGCGAACAGACGGCGCGCGAGAGCGTGGATTTCATGCTGCGCGAATCCGGCGAAAACCGCTTGGCGCACCTGACATTTTTCGGCGGCGAGACGCTGATGAATTTTCCGGTGCTGAAGACCGCCATGCAATATGCGCGCCAGCGGGCCACCGAACTGGGGAAGGAAGTCGACTTCAGCCTCACCACTAATGCCACTCTGCTGCGCCCCGAGATCATCGAATTCCTGGCCGAAAACCGCGTCGGCGTAACCATTTCGATTGACGGCCCGAAGGAAATGCAGGACGAGTTCCGCGTCTTTAAGAACGGCAGCGGCAGCTACGATATAGTCGCGCCGAAGATCCGGGAACTGCTCAAACGCCACACCAGCCGGCCCATCGGCGCGCGCGTAACGCTGACTTCACAGACGCTCGATATCCGGAAAATCTACAAGCATCTGACGGAAGAAATCGGATTCTGGGAAGTTGGATTCGCGCCGGTCACGACATCGCCCGACCGGAAATACGCGATCGCGAACGAAGGTTTCGACTCCATGCTCGCTCAGTTCCAGGCGCTCGCCGCCGACTTTCTACAAGCCGCCCTCGAGAACCGCCATCACGGCTTTTCGAACGTCAAGGACACCATCGAAGAAATCCACAAAGGCGTGAGCAAGGCATATCCGTGCGGCGCGGGCCTGGGACTGATGGGCGTTTCAACCGACGGCGACGTCGCCCTCTGCCATCGATTCGCCGGATCGGATGCACACAAGCTCGGCACCGTGCGCGACGGCATCGACCGCCTGGTGCAAATCGATTTTCTGGAAAAGCATCACATCGCCGACAAGACCGATTGCAGCAAATGCTGGGCGCGTCCGCTGTGTTCCGGCGGCTGTTATCACGAAGCGTACACGCGCTACGGCGAAACGGCGCGGCCCAATCTGCACTACTGCGAATGGATCCGCGGTTGGACCGACACATGCCTCAAGATCTACGCCGAGCTGTCGGTTCGCAATCCGAAATATCTAGAACAATTTGACGACAAGGTGGAATATGAAGCATCTCCGGTCAGTTAATCGCAAGGCGCAAAGAGTCAGCCGGCACGTCGATTCCGAAAACGACGTGGTGGCTTTGCAGGGACCTCCGCAACAGCCGGCCGCCGCTCCGCACATTCCCTTGGGCTGCTCGCTCGTTTTTTCGCCGGGATGGGAAGCGGATCGCAACGGCGGAACC
Organism: Bryobacteraceae bacterium; assembly: GCA_036521635.1. Classification (GTDB taxonomy): domain Bacteria; phylum Acidobacteriota; class Terriglobia; order Bryobacterales; family Bryobacteraceae; genus Palsa-89. The sequence goes on from DATDHK010000558.1 coordinate 10,049, forward strand.
GCCGGACTGTGCCAGCCGGTGGAACGCGATCTTTTCGATTGCCACACCGGATGTTTTTGGCCGGCGCAAGTTCCCGATCAGCTCAACCACGCGCCGGATTGGACCGCCAAGTGCGCCGCCGCGCAAAAGGACTGGCGCAAGATCGATTTGGTTTTTCCATGAGCAAATCCGCGCTGGTTTCACTACTTCTCTCGTCGCTCGCCACTTGTTTCGCTGCCGACAACAAAATCTCCGCAGGCAACGGCATCATGTACTGCGGCGGCCGCCCCAATCACATTTTTCTAATCGACGAAGCCACCGAAAAAGTAATCGGCGACATCAAGTGCCGCACCGGCTCCCCCGGCCGCCTGAGCCTTTCCGAAGACAAGAAGCGATTCTATATCGCGAATCTTTCCTACGAAGACATCGAGATCGCCGACATCGCCTCGCACCAGGTCATCGATAATTTCCGCCTCAGCGAAGGCAACAAAAAAGTTCGCATTTTCGGTTTCGAAGCGGACCCCCTAAACCGCTTCATGATTTTGCTCACCAAGACCGCGACCAAGCTTCCCGACCGCTTTGAAATCGGCGCGCCCACTCTTCTGCAATACGATCTCAAGGAACACAAAGTGATGCGCACCATCCCCTGGCCTAAAGGCGAAGAGCGCGAATTCGCAAACATGCATTTTTCACCCGATGGCAAGCTGCTCTATTTCTTCGGCGATGACATCCTGATCTACGACACCAAAGAATTCAAACAGGTGGACAAGTGGGAGCTGTCGCGTCCCATCGAAGACGGATTCGGGCGCATCAATTTCAACGCCATGGACGATACCAACGAAGAGCCCGGCTTCTTTACCGGTCTATTTACCGTACAGGACGCCGTGCAGAATCGCCGGATCATGGGAATCGCGCGCGTGAATTTTGAAAAAAAGAGTGTGGATTTTTACGCGCTCGGCCCGGCCAACGGAGTAAGTTTTTCGCTCGCCCCCGGCCGTAAAATGGCGTACGGGCTGCATTCGGAAATCGGGAAATACGAGTTCTGGTCGTTCGACCTGGCGAATCACAAACTCGATCGCAAGGCCGAGTTTGAGGGGCGTCCGCGCATGTCCTTGAAGACCAGTTCGAACGGAAAAGTGCTGTACATTTATCAGGCCGGCAACACCATCGATCTGTACGACGCCGCCACGTTCAAGTACCTACGTACAATTGCGCTGGACGCGGACATGACGACGAATCTTTATGTCATGCCCGGCAAGTAGAAAAACCCTTCTCGACTACGCGATTCCCTACTGGCGGCGCCTGCTGCTTGTACTCGTCCTCAGCCTGCTGAGCACGGCTCTCTCACTGATCCTTCCGTATCTCTCAAAAGATCTGATCGACCGCGCGTTTCTCGGACACGACCCGCACATTCTTTTCGTGATCGTCGCGCTCTTCATCGGAATCACGCTCGTCAGCTTTGCGCTCAATATCGTGAGCGGCCTGCGATACACGCGCACGTCGGCCGAAATCCTCTTCGACATGCGCCTTTCACTGTATCGCCATCTGCAACAACTATCGCCACGATTCTACGCGCGAACCCGGCTGGGTGAAATAGTAAGCCGGATCAACAACGACATCGCCGAGATCCAGCGCGTCGCCGCCGAAACCGCGTTGGCCTGGGTGGGAAACGTGTTGTTCCTGGCGGGCACGATAGCGATCATGATCTGGCTGGACGCGCGACTTTTCTTGCTGACAGTTGCCCTGATACCCGCCAGCATCTGGGCGCTAATTCATTACCGTAGGCGCTTGGAGGGAAAAGTGGCGACCCTACGGCAAACCAGCGCGGACATCGGCAGCTTCCTCATCGAGACATTGCAGGGCGTCAAGCTAGTCGTCACGTCCAACGCACAGCAGCGCGAAGAAATCCGCTTCCGAAACAAAAACGATGCATTCATCCGCGCGCTCATGTCGATGCAGTTTCTCAGCTATTTCGCGGGCGGATTGCCGGGCCTTATTCTCTCCGCCAGTACCGTGCTGGTATTTCTCTACGGCGGCCGCCAGGTGATTCAAGGCACGCTGAGCATGGGTGCATTCGTCGCGTTCCTGGCTTATCAGATGCGCCTTTTTCCGCCCATCCAGGCGCTGATGGGACTCTACACCAGCCTGGCGACCGCCAAGGTTTCGCTAGCCCGTGTGGATCAGATTTTCGACACAGCCCCGGAAGTAATCGAGTCCGCCGGCGCCAGCGCATTGCCAACAGTGCGCGGCGACGTGACCTTCGAAAACGTCACCCTTTCCTTCGATAGAAATGTGGGGCAGATTG
>DATDHK010000559.1:0-1646 GCA_036521635.1 Bryobacteraceae bacterium
GACGGCTACTATTTGAGCAACCGCCTGGTGCAGGATTTCGACGGGATCATCTATTTCGAACAGACGAATCCCTCTCACCTGCTTCCCTTCTGATCCGGTAATTCTGTGGGGCAGGTTGGTAACCTGCGGCGGATTGGCAATCCGCCTGGTATTGTATCCGGAATTACTTACGGGCCGATTAACAATCGGCCGCAGGTTACCAACCTGCCCCACTTGTCAGTCTTACTCAGGCAAATCCTCTTTCCCATCGCCGGCCGTCTTCCCAGTGTGCTTGTAAACCAAAAACGCATGCGTTAGCCGGTCCATGTCGCCGTCCAACACACGATCCACGTCGCCGATCGAAAGCTTAGTGCGATGGTCCTTGATCAGCCGGTAAGGCGCCAGCACGTAGCTGCGAATCTGACTGCCGAAATTTATGTCCAGCTTATTGTCTTCGATCTTCTTGTCGGCGGCCCTTTTCTTTTCCATCTCGTATTCATAGAGCCGCGCGCGCATCTGCTTCATCGCGCTCGCGCGATTCTTGTGCTGCGAGCGCTCGTTCTGGCACTGCACCACCAGCCCAGTGGGAATGTGCGTCATGCGTACAGCGGACTCCGTGCGGTTCACATGCTGTCCCCCCGCCCCACTGGCCCGAAATACATCCACGCGCAAATCTTCGGGCTTGACGTCGATGTTAATGTCGTCGTCTATTTGCGGATAGACGAACACCGACGCAAACGAAGTGTGGCGCCGCGCGTTGGCGTCAAACGGCGAAATCCGCACCAGCCGGTGCACACCGATTTCCGACTGCAACAAACCGTATGCGTTTTCGCCGTTGATCTCCAGCGTGGCGGACTTGATGCCCGCGCCCTCGCCTTCCAGCCGATCCGTCACCACTGAATTGAAGCCGTGCCGCTCTGCCCAGCGCAGGTACATGCGCAGCAGCATCTCGGCCCAATCCTGGCTCTCTGTGCCGCCCGCTCCCGGATGGATGGCCATGATCGCGCTCTTGGCGTCGTTCGGCCCGGAAAGCAACATGCCTGTCTCGAGCGTTTCCAATCGCGCGGCGAAATTCTTCATTTCGCGCTCAATGTCGGCCAAAACGTTTTCGCCTTCGCGTCCCAATTCGAACAACGTATCCAGATCGGACGTCAGGCGCGCGACCTCCGCTTCCCGCGCAAGCGACTCCTCCAGACGCTTGCGGTCCTGCATGATCTTCTGAGATTTTTCGGGCTGGTTCCAGAAGTCCGGATCGGAAATCTGCTGCTCCGTTTTCGCTAGCTCAGCCTTCTTGCCGGGAGCGTCAAAGATAGCTCCGCACAGCGTCGGCCTGCTGGCGGAGCGAAGCGTACTCTCTTTCCAACTCTTCAAATGTCATGACGATTCATCTTACCAAGGCGTCCAGTTCCAATATCCGGCCGCGCTTGCCGACGTTCCATCCGCGTGTTTTGCCGATCGTGTCTTCGCGCCCCGCGGCTTCGTGGACATGCCCGCAGTAAAAATACGCGGGTTGATTCCGCTCGATAAAATCCCGCACGGCCTTGCTTCCGAAATGCCGATCCGCGCCAGCCTTATCGAGCTTCGTGCCCACCGGCGGTGTGTGGCAAATCAGCACCAGCGGATCGATGCCGGCGAATTTCGAAAGCCTGGCGGCCAGCTCTTCCTCG
>DATDHK010000560.1:0-12363 GCA_036521635.1 Bryobacteraceae bacterium
GGTCTGGTAGTAGTAGAGCGGTTTAATGCCCAGCGGATCGCGCGCCAGGGTCAGAGTTTCGGCTGACTCGTCCCAGACGCCGAGCGCGAACATTCCGCGCAGCCGCGGCAGGGCGGCGGCGCCCCATTGCTCGCAGGCGCGCAGGACTACTTCGGTATCGGAGGTGGAGACGAATGGCGGACCCGCTCCCTTGGCCAGCGGCGCCTGTAAAGCCTCAGCTTGTCCGCGGACAAGGCCGTCCATGGAGGAAGCCTGTCGCCAACGGTCGCGGCTCGGTAGCGGCTGGTCGCGGGTCGCAAGCGGACGGTTCGGGTCTGGCCGTTCTTTCTGAGCCGCGACCGTAAGGGAGCGGTCTGCGATCAACTCGCGCCGCAGTTCGTGAAAATTGTAGACCTCCCCGTTGTAGGTGAGCCAAATTGGGTGCCGTGCCGACGCCATCGGTTGATGCCCCGCGCTTGAAAGATCCAGGATCGCAAGCCGCGTATGGGCCAGCCCGACCGTCCAATCCGGGAGCCGTCGCACGACCTCGCCCGAATCGTCGGGTCCGCGATGGCCCAGCGCCGACTTCATGACGCCCAGCGTTCCCGGCGCGATTTCGAGTTTGTTCCGGGCAATCATGCCCGCTATTCCGCACATGATTTGGATATTCTTGCCGCCGCGCGGGCGGGAAAGTGCTGGGCCAGAGCCTCGTCCAAGAGATGAAACCACTCGTTTTGCATGCGGTGGAAACAATACCGGCCGGCGATCTTCCGCCGGGCCGCCAGTCCCATGGCCTCGGTTTGTTCCGGATGTTTCCAAAGTTCACGAACGCGGGCAGCCACCTGGACGGCGTCGCCGTAGTCCACCAGATACCCATCCACTCCGTCGCCGATCACTTCCGGAATGCCGCCGTGGCGGGCGCCGATGCACGGTTTCCCATGCCGCATGGCTTCCAGAAAAACAATGCCAAAGCCCTCCTTGGAGCTGGGCAGCGTGAAGACGTCGCATTCGGCGTATTGCTTCGCCAAGCCGTGTTGTTCAACCGATCCCAGGAATTCGACGCGATCCTCAACGCCCAGTTCATGTGCGATGCGCCTGAGCCGCAGTTGATCGTCGCCGCTTCCGACGATTCGAAGCGTGACCGGCAGAGCATCCCGGCGCAGAAGACCAACCGCGCGGATGACGGTGTCGATGCCCTTATATTGGTCGGGCGTGGATAGGCGAGACACTGCCAGCAGCACGAAATCGCCGGAGCTTTTCGCGGGCTTGACGGGCTCGGCTTCGTTATCCTCCAGCGCGAGCGCGATCACACGCAACCGGTCCTGCGGAAGGTCGTTGGACCGCGCAAACTCGCGTCCCGTAAACTGCGTCGTCGCGACGATCGCATCGGCGTGAAAGGCGGCCTCGCGTTTCAGCCAGGAGACGCGTTCCCAGGCTTCCATGCCGTGGAGGATCAGCATGTAACCTCGGATCAATCCCGCTTGCCGCAAGAGCAATGCGATGGGGGCGAGACCAAGGTGTCCTACCACCGCGAATCCTCCACGATTCGCCCAGGCGGCAACCAGCGATTCCCGTACGAAAGCGAATTTGCTGCCGGAGCAGCATCGGAAACTCTGCCGGACCGGACGGGCGTGCAGTTCGGCCTGCTCACTTTCGTCCACCAGCGAAATTGAAAGACAATTCGACTCATGCAGGTTCGCGTAGGAGCAGAGTATCTCCCGAAGACGGCGCATGTAGGTCTGAACGCCGCCCCAGCTTCCATACATTTGAGGAGCGAGCAGGAACAGGGACGCGGATTTCGTCATTTGGACAACTTGACTGCCTTCGCCAGGAACACCCGGGTATAGACGCCGCTGCCGGTGGACCCAACTTCGGCTACGTTCCAGGCGGCGAGCCCAGCCCATATTGCCTTCCACAGCAGGTAGCGCAGTAAGCTGGCGCAGCCGCGAACAATCGGACCGCATTCCCGCGCTTCGAATGCGGACAACCCCACCAGGCCCAGCACGTGCCCGAGACTGTGTGGATCGAAGGACAGCTCGTGCGTGAGGTCGTGGTAGCGATGCATCGATCCCCAGGGCGATTCCGCGTTCGGGGTTTGCAGGATCAGCCTGCCGCCGGGCTTCAAAGCGCGCGCGGCCAGGGAGAGCAGATCCAGCAACTCGTCTTTTCGAAAGTGCTCCACCAGGTCGAAGGCCGTAATCAGGTCGAAGGAATTGGGATAGCGCTCGAGATAGGTTCGAACGTCGGCGCACTCCACGTTCGGGCAGATCTTCTGAGCAACGTCCATCCATTGAGGGCTGCGGTCGACGCCGCGAATATTCCGGTAGCCGTCCAGCCGCAAGGTGTATAGCATGTTCCCGGGACCGCATCCGATATCCAGGCACGCGGCATCCTTGGAGACAGGGAGCCAGCCACGAAGCCGTACCAGGCAGGCAGTGGCCCAGCGTTTGTAGCCGGCCTCCTCACGGGACAGCCAATCGCGCATCTTCTCCGATCCGTACGAGGAGTAGATACGCCGGCGATAATCCGCGCCTACATCGGAAGTCTCGATCATGGAAAAAACACCGGCGCGGGCCGCCTCCACGTAAAAACGCCGCTGGATCGCCGGCTTCGCATGAACCAGAAAACCAGCGAAAGCAACGGCAGCATCTTCACACCGGCCGACAGCAGCTCGAACGGGTTGGTTTCGATCTTGAGCATTTCGACAAACACATAGGCATATAGCGCGAGCGCCCACTTGCAGCCGGACTGGAAAAACTTCCGGAAGAGAACGTACACGCCGGCGGCGGCCATGCCGAACAAAAGCTGGCCCACCACGATCCCGGCGATTCCATAGTCGAGGTAAAACACGCCCATGTGCGTGGGCGGAATCATGACGTCGAGATTGGAAGACACTCCCGCGAAGTTGTGGCCGAAGAACACCTGATAATTCGCGTCGGGCTTGTCCGGTTGGATGAAGCGCGGCATCAGGATGGATAGCAGATAAGAGATTCCGTGATAGGCGCCGTAACCACTCGGGACTTCACCGCCGGCATCCAAAATCTTCAGTAGCGAGAACGTTCCGTGAAAACGCCGAAGACTGTTTTCGGCGAAGGAACTCCACGCTGTAGCGTCCAAGGCCAGAACCTGGCTGGGAATTTCGCGCAGGAACAGGCCAAGGTCGCTGAAGCTGACCGATTGAGAGGGAACATAGAAATACCAGACGCTGCGGATTGCATATAACAGGGAGAACACCGGTGTCAAAATCAGCGCCAGCGCGGCGAATGAGATCAGACGGACCCTCTTGGCCAGGTAGTGCCGCATCATGATCAGGCCCAACAGCGGATAAACCATCAACTGCTTCGAGGTGGTCAGGACCACGATCAGGATTTCGGGAATCAGAAGCAGCATGGCGAGCAGGGCGGCGCGCCTCAGGCTCTTGCGATCGACCGCGCTCGAAGGCACCAGAATGAATCCGATAAATCGCAGGGCGGTGAACCCGCCCAGATAGGCCGCGAGAAATGTGTTCGTGTTCTTGTATTGACCGAAGAAGTTGCCGGTGGCGATGGATACCACCGTGGCCGCGAGACCGATCAGATAAACGATCCAGGCCTTCCCGATACCCGGCGCGCCGTTTCTCTCGAAAACCCGGTAAGACGAAGCCCGCCGCGTGACCACGTAATAGCCAACCTGAAATGCGGCCACGCCGCAGGCGGCCAGCACCATCGACTTCACTACCTGGGCATGGCCGGCGTACTGAATGCTGTCGACGCCGAAGTAGAGAAAGTAGAGTCCCGAAATCCAGAAGACCGGCTCCAGGATATCGACTTCGGCGGCTAGAAAAGCCCGGAACAAAGGCAGGAAGCACAGGACGCCGAGACCGCAAAACGCTAGAAAGTGCGCGGCGCTTATGCTATCTCGCCAACCCGTCCAAGCGTAGATCAGCACCAGCGCGGCGCCCAACAACGGAAAACTTGCAACCATGGCGGTGGCGCGAAGCCCGGCATTGGAGATCAAGAATTTAGCGCCTTTCGCGGCCACAGGATCTTCGGAACCACCAGCCGGAGCAACAGGCGCAGGAGCGGCCCGGCCGCCAGCACTCGCCAGGAAATCCGCGCGCCGCCCAGCACGTGGTGAACGCTCTTCTTCTTATGCCGGGCAGCCATCATGACCAGCGCGGCGTGCGCATGGATTTTCGCTTCGATCGGGGCCCGGCGCTCGGAATCGAGCAGCGCGGACGCGGCCGTGAGAGCGGCCTCGACGACGCGCTCGGTGGCGGCGGCGAAGCGCTCCAGATCCCGGCTGTGGTTCGAGGCATGCTTTCGGACCAGAATGGTGCCGAACGGATGAATCTCGACCGGCGTTCGCCAGACCACGCAGTCGATGGCCAGGCGCCAGTCCTCACGCTCGTCCAGCGTTTGGTCGAAGCCCGGCAATACCTCCCAGGCTTTTCGCGAGAACGACAAGCCGGACGTGTAGGGCATTTCTCCGCTGAGGATCAATTCGTCGACGGTGTAGCCGGCGGTGTTCAACTCCTGCTTCCCAACCTCCCGGCCAAGCTCATTGATGAACACCGGCGGTACGTATGCGACGCTCTCCCGGCCGGACGCCGAGTGAAACTCGGAAATACGGGCAGCGTGCCCGGGCGCCCATTCGTCGTCGGCGTCCAGAAAGGCGACGATTTGGCCCGAGGCGGCGTGCGCCCCCCGATTCCTGGAGTAAGAGCGGCCGCGCCTGCCGGCGTTGGTCAGGACTTGGATGTTCGGCCGGCCGGCATATTCACGCAGCAATTCAGCGCAGCCGTCGGTCGATGCGTCATTTACGACGATGACCTCGATTTCCGCGTATTCCTGAAAGAGAACGCTGGCGATGGCGCGGGTCACGAAATCCAGGCAGTTGTGTACCGGAATGACGACAGAAATCCGGGGCAATGTAAATCCGATGGGCGTCATGCGAAGGCAGCCTGGTGCACCTGCTGTTTTCGGATGCTTCGATGTGCGGCGCTGGAAAGAATGAGTAGCTCAAAGAGCGATCCCAAAATAGAGGCTGAAGCGACGCCAAACATTCCAAAGGGACGCAAGAGAACGAAGAGGGCCGCGCAGGTGACTAGCAGGCCACTAACGCTCCCGCTCGCGGCCTTGAGCGGGGCCCCGCAACTATATAGTGCGTGTTGCAGCACCGATCCGATTCCCGACACGACGGCCCATAGCGTAAGCATTCTCGCCAACGGAATGCTCTCATCGAATGCCGGTCCATAGAGCGTTCGAATGGCGAAAGGCGCAGTTAGGGCCAGGACCGCGCCGGCCGCCGAGCAGCCACAAACGGCAAGCAGCAGGTTTCTTTGGATCGCGCGCGTCTTGCGCTCGCCGTTCAAGCCCGAACACTCCGCAAAGCACGTGGCGGCTAGTGCCGAGGAGCCGAGGCTCACCAATCCGGCGAGCGAAAGGGCGGCCGAGTACAGGCCGAATGCCCGAAGGCCGAGCCAGGGAGTGACCACGAGCTGGGGCGCGAAATTCAAAGCCATGCGAGGCAAGTCCGCCGCGTGTGCCTGCCATCCGAATCGGAACGATTCCGCAAATGCGCTCCATCGAGCGGACCCCCAATGCAGCTCCAATGCCGATCGCAGCCGAAGGACGCTGTATAGCGTGCTCAGGGCCGCCGCGCCGGCCGCTGCCCCGAGCGCCAGTCCGATGGTCAAGTGGTGCGCGTACGCCGCCGCCGCGAGAGCCCCGGCGTATAGCGCGGATTCCATGATTTTTTTGGCGTTGTAAGTCTGATAGAAGCGTGTGCCGAGCAGATAGTTGCCGATCAGGTCGGAGAGCAACTGCAGCGGAATGAGCAGCAGCAGCCAGACACCGTTGCCAAGCGACGGCGCCAGGAAACGCGCCAGGGCAAAGGCTAGCGCAGCCATTCCGAGGCCGGACAGCAACGCCTGGGCCAGCAGATTAGGGAAAAGCGCGTCTCGCTTTCCGGCCTCATTGCGCCAAGCGCCCAGAAAGTAGACCTGGCTACGTCCCATGCCCAGAGTGGCCAGCCACGTAGCCAGCTGCGACCACAACAAAATGGTGTTGATTCCGCCGCGTCCGGCGGGTCCGAGCGAGCGGGCTACTATTGCCGCGCCGCCGAGTCCGATCAAGCTCTGTATCGCGTTGGTCCCGGACATGAGGAGCGGCGCGCGCACGTTTCCTAGCACAGGAGTCAACTTTTCTCCTGGTCGGTCTTGTAGTAATTCCCGTGATAGCTGTAGTAGTAATAGCTGTCACTCATCTCTTGATGAACCTTGTTCAACACGATGCCGAGTAGATTGGCTCGCAGCCGCGTGAGCATGCTTACCACCGACGCGACGGCTTTCCGGCTGGTTTTTCCCGCGCTGGTCACGACAATCACGCCATCCACCGCGGTCGCCATTTGAAGCGGCTCGGGAAAGCCTAGCAAGGGGGGCGAATCAAGGATGACCAGGTCGTACTCCGCGCACGCTTCGTCGATGATGCCCGCCAGCTTCACTCCCATCAGGTCGCCCGCATTGCGGCTGGGCGCTCCTGCGGGCAAAACGTGAAGTCCTTCCACACCGTCGATGCCTACCAAGGCGCTACGCCAATCTATTCGGCAAAGCAGAGCGTCCGAAAGCCCCTGGGCATTGGGGATCTTGAACTGGCGGTGGACACTGGGCCGGCGGAGGTCGCCGTCGATCAGCAGGGTCTTGTTTTGCTGACTGGCATGCGCCGTCGCCAGATTAGCGGCCACCGTGGATTTGCCTTCGCCCGGCGCGGCGCTGGTAATCAGCAGCGAGCGCAGACTACGGTCGAAGTTCGTCAGCAGGATCGAGTTGCGCAGTGTCCGGATGGCCTCTTCGTAACTGCTGGCGTTCTGATTTGCATCACCCGCGCGAATCAACGCCCGGCCGCCCTCATCGACCGCACCCACCACGGATTTCCGGGACTTGACGATCGGCAGGCTCCCAATCACTTCCGTATTCAGGGATCGAACGGCCTGCTCGGGATCCTTGACCGTGTCGTCCAGTACATCGCTGATTACAGCCGCGCCTACCGCAAAGAGCGTTGAGAAGAGAAATGCCAGCAACGTGTTCAGCCGCACGTTGGGAGAAACCGGCTTCTGGCCAGGCCGCGCGGGGTCGGCTATCCTGATTGAACTGTTTTGGAAACTTGCGTTTATGCCAGCTTCCTTAATCTTTTGGATCAACTCCTCGTAGAGCTTCTTGTCGGCCTCAGCCTCCCGCTTCAAAGACTGGTATTCAAAGCTGCGTGCATTCAGCCGGTCAAATTCCGCCTTGATTTGGCTCACCGTGGTCGCTAGTATTTCCTCACGGCTGACGGCGTCGTAATACTCGATTTCCACGCGCTGTGTGGTGCTGGCCTGGGTCCGGAGCACTGCGCGCTCAATCTCGGCCACCTGGCCTGCGGCTTTCTTGTATTCAGGATGCTGTTGCCCGTAGTGGTTCTTCACCTCGGCCAGCTTCTGTTGCGCTTCCTCCAGCTTCTCGACGAGCTTGCGGACAGGTTCGCCCTGGGTCGAGACCTCGGCCGCCTCCAGACTGCCCCTCTTCACCGATTTAAACGCCGTTTCTTTCCGCACCCGCTCAGCTTGGGCGTTGGTATATTCCGTGTTCAATTGCAATAGCCGCGCCGAGAGAATGCTGGTTTTCTCTTCCGGATTGATAACGTTCAGCTCTTTTTCAAACTGAAACAGGGCCGCGCTGGAACGCTCCATTTTGGCTTTCAATTCCTCGAGCTGCTTCTCCATGAAAGAAGACAGGTCGACAGACGACCGGTAGCGAATGTTGTAAGTGTGTTCGACGTAGGAGCGGGCGATGCCATTCGAGATGTCGGACGCGAGGCGCGGATCCGGCGACCGGTAACTGATCAGCAATAGATAGGTGTTGGGGGGACGGGTGATCTTGAGATTCTTTAGCGCCACCGGGGCGTCGTCGACGGCGCTTGCTCGCCCGCTCTCCGCCAGCTTGAACTTCCGGGCTACGGGCCGGAGCACGGAATCCGACTGAATCAATTTGATCTGTGTCGCCAGAAATTGGTCCGAGTCGTTCGACGGCAGGCGCGTCGATTCCTGGCCGATGACCCCCGTGGGCATCTGGCGATCGATGTCCACCGTGGTGGTCGATTCGTAAATGGGCGTGATTCGCATGGAGATCACGAAGGTAGCGATCACGCAAACCGCGATAAAGGCCAAAATCTTCCATCGATGAAATTTCAGGAGCCAAAGGTAGTGCGACAGCGGCACCGACGTTTCGACTGGCCCCGGGTCGGGCGCGGGATAGCCCGCCAGCCGATAGGTCTCCGGAATAGCCGGCAAGTTTCGTTCGATTCGCTCGAGGAGTTGGTCAGGCATGTTCAGTAGCTTAGTGGGAGTAAACCAGGATGCCGGACGCCGTGGCCCCGCCAAATGCCAGCGCTCGCTCGAGAGCAGTCAAGGCCATCCGTTTCCCCGAATTGTCGGGCACGTAAAGAATGTCGTTGGCCAGCAGGGCCACGTCCGGCGCTTTGCGGTCCATGATCTTTTTCAGCTCGACCGGTATTTCCTGCTTCTTGCCACCCTGGCCGCCTTCGCGCCGGTAAATGTAGGCCAGTTTGGTTGCGAAGGCGCTCAACCCTTCGGCTTGGGCGAGCGTGTTCAGCACCGTTGTGTCCCCATCGTCGGCGACGCGGAACGCGCCGGGCTTCTTCACGTTGCCGAGGACAAAAATCTTGCCGACTTCCGGGACGCGAATCTCTTCGCCGCCAGTCAAGCCGATATTCAACTTCGCGTCGCTGCCATCTAACAGACTTTTCACGGAAATTCTCTGCACCAGCGCAGGTTCACTCTCTTGCCCTTCGGCCTTCGTCCGGGTAACGAGAATCTCGGAGCCGGCATCCGACGCCAGACCTTCAGCGCGCGTTAGGGCGTCCAGCAAAGTCACCGTTCCTACCGCTTGAAAAGTGATCGGTTTGTGGACCGCCCCGGCTACTGTGATCGGCCGGCTGTGATACTCGACCACCGTGACCGTAACGAACGGGTCCACGACCAATTCCTCCAGCTTCAGGGCTTCGGCGATGGCGCTTTCCAACTCGTTTGGCAGCAGGCGCTCGGCCTGAATCTTGCGCTTCACCATGGGCATGCGGATCGTTCCGTCCGCGCCGACCCGAATTGTTCGAGTGAATTCCGGAGCGTCATAGATCGAAATGGCGATCAGATCGTTCGGACCAATTCTTTGGGCGGGCAGATTCGCCAGCCCGTATTCCACGGGCGACGGGGCCACTTGGGCCGTTGCGACCCCGATCGTCAGGAAAAACAAGAGTTCTCTCATCTACCGATTCCCTTCTCAACGGGGCATTAACGCCAGGCAATCCCGATCTACTTCCACTGCGACGGAACGCATCAGCAGGTCGACGCTGACTACCACTCGGCAGTCATTCTTCGATTGCACCAGGACGCCTTTCAAGCTCTTTAAAGGTCCATGCGTCACTTCCACGCGTTCGCCCGACTTGAGGTACGGCCAGGGCTCGATCGCTTTTCCGGAGGCGATCGCCGTCCTTACCGCGGCAATCTCCTCGTCGGATACTGGAGCCGGGCGTGTTCCGAAACCAACGATCGAAAGCACGCCCGGCGTGTTGAGAACGCTCAACCTTTTTTCGTGTTCAAAGCGGCAGAAGACATACGAAGGAAACAAGGGGACCACCAGCATCTTGGTCCGGTCCGACCACCGCCGTCTCTGCCGAAGCGCCGGGGAAAAGGTTTCCAGTTGTTTCATACCGAGTACAATGGCTGCCGCCTGCTCATGTTGATGCCGCACTCGCAAGGCAAACCACCGGCGGTCGTCGCTCATTTGGTCACAGCTCACGCTATGTGAGTCCCAAGGATTTCTCTCATTCGGACGCACTTGGCTCTTTGAAACTGATAGTGGTAATGATCAGGCTTATGTCTCAGGCAGACAGGTATCACCTATTTGCATGAGCGAGTTGCTTGGCAGCAATCTACGGACGTGACGGACTCAGCGGTTGCGGACTACCACTACTGCCTGAAGAGTGAACTATTGCTACAGCAGCACCGGCGCCCGCGCCGGCAACGACAACGCCGGCGATAACGGCCGTATGTGAAATTCCCCCCGCGGCTACCCTCTTGGATTCGCTGCCCACGGGCGTAAGCTCTGAAACCTGTAGAATTGGCGTACCATCGGCGCCAGCCCGTATCGTCCCGCTCACCGCTACACGCTGACCGGCGTGCTTGGTGACAGCGTCTCCCCGAAGTTCAACCTGCACCTTGGAAGTCTCATCTTCGAGAAAAAATCTCGCGCCTTCTTTTCGTATCCTACCCGTCATTTTAGTAACGTACTCTTCGTCGGCGACTGGCGCCGTAAATTCAAACGCCTCTCCGGCCGGCACATTCGCCACCACAACTCCGAACAGGTTCTTGACCTGAACCGAGCCCAGCAAAGCGGCGATCTGTATGGTCTTGATGCCCCGAAACCCAATCCGCGCGCTTGACTCACCGGCGGCAGAGATTCGCAGCGCACCGGCTTGCACCTGAAAGCTGCGGCCAAGCTCAAATGTGCCGCTGCCGCGCTCCAGAAGCGCGCGATCGTGGTAGACTCTGCTGCGCGTTTCCGTGTCCAGCCTGATTCTTACTCCGCTGTTCAGCCTCAGCACGGATGCCGCGCCCGATGTCTCCAGAGCATTGCCCTCGAAGATAGTCGCGTTGCCGGTCACCTTCGAACTGTCGAGCATGAACGTCCCATTCGCGACCGCGACGCCGATGCCTGAAGTTCCGGCCATCAACCGCGCCCCTAAAATTGTCGACAGCAAGAACTGCGCACTAAAACGATTCACTGTTTACCACCTGCTTTCATATCGTCTCCCCGGCTCCCACGAAATAGTGCTCGCCTCAACATTAATTCGCGGATCTTTTTGAGATGTCCGGTAATGTTCGCGCACTCTCCATATAGGCGAGCAAGGAGTATCCCGGCACTTCGATAGGACTATTGCGTTGAACGAACTTCTCCCAAAACGCGCGACCCGATTCGCCGCTCTGCTCGCGCTTGCTCTTTTTTTCGTCATCGCGGTATACTCCGCCACCGGTCTCGAGGCCTACTTCCTTGCGAGCAGCGGACTGCACGAAGATATCGCGCGCGCCATACAACTATCTCCTTGGAATTCGGCCTATGCGCTGGATTATGCGCGCTCTGAAACTGAAGAATCCGGCGCCATGCTACAGCGAGCCGTGCGCCTGAGTCCGTACAACGCCGCGGCATGGATGGATATCGGAATGCGCTTTGAACTAGCCGGCGACCATAGTGCGGCCGAGCGCGCCCTGCTCGAAGCGGCCCAGCGCGACCGCACCTTCCAGCCCGCCTGGACGCTGGCGAATTATTATTGCCGCCGGCAAAATCCGCGCGAGTTCGCAACCTGGATGCGCCGCGCCGCCATCATGTCCTATGAAGATCCCAAGCCGTTGTTCGAGCTTTGCCGCCGCGCCAGCGACGATCAGAAATTCATTCTCGACGAAGCCCTGCCTTCCACCGGACGCATCTTGCGCGCTTACCTGGAATACCTGGTTGCGAGGAATCTTTGGGAGGACGCAGCGCCGGTAGCCGGCCGTCTCACTGCCGCGGCGAATTCCGCGGACGCGCCCGCGCTATTGGCCTATTGCGACGTCGTTCTCGAAGCTGGACGGCCTGCCGCCCACCTGCTGCCCTCCGCGCGCCACGTTTGGAATTCGCTCTGCGAGAGAAAGATTCTGCCTTACTCTCCCATAGACGAGCGCCGTAGCTCAATCACGAATTCCACTTTTTCGAATCCAACAGTAGATCATGCTTTCGACTGGCGCATCGTGCCCAATCTGACGGGTGTGGAGCAGGGCGCCACGGGTCCCGGCTGGCGCATTGCGTTGAACGGCAAGCAAGCGGAACATTGCGTCTTCCTGATGCAATTTATTCCATCCGTTCCGGGCGCACACTATCAACTGCGAAGCAGGCTGACCACCGCCGGGCTCGCACCGCAGAACGGGATCAGTTGGCGAGTGGCGGACGCAATTTCCGGAACAGACATTGCAAGCGGCGCTCGCGGCATCCAGGCCACCAGCGCCCTGCTGCGGCTGTCGCTCGAGTATCACCGCGCGCCTGGCACAGTCCGCGCCGAAGGAACGGTAAACATCGAAGACGTTGAATGGGTGAAGTTGCCATGACTCATCCGAGGCATTTATCGCAGCACAGATTCGCGTTGACGTTCCTGTCGATCGCGATACCGGCGCATCTCGCAATCGCGGTCTGCCTGTTCGGCGGAACGCCGCAGTGGGCCACCACGCTACTGCAGTGGAGCGTCTGCGCCATGGGATCCGTCTTCGCCATACAGATGTTGCGGACGCCGCGCCCTCTACGGAAAAGCAGCCTGCTGATTC
>DATDHK010000561.1:0-7551 GCA_036521635.1 Bryobacteraceae bacterium
CTATCACGTCACGGTGAGTTATGCCCAAAAACTTTGAGCTCGGCGTTTGGCCTCCGAACAATCCGCGCGCGATTATTCGTCTGGGCCTGGGGCTGTTGGTCGCCGCCAACCTGGTGGCGGGTTATTTCGCGATCCGGCCCATCGGCGGATCGCCCGCCGATTTGCGCCAGCAGGAACAGGAAATGCGCACGCAGATTCACCAGCAGCAAGGCATTCTCGACCGCACCAGGACGTTGGCCGCCAAGATTGAAATCGGCCGGGGCGAAGGCGACAAGTTCATGAACAAGTATTTCCTTCCGCGCCGCACCGCGTATTCCAGCATCATGAGCAACCTGAACGATCTGGCGAGCCAGTCCAAGGTCACGCCCAAGGAGAGCAGCAACATCATCGAAGAAGTGGAAGGCAGCGACACGCTGCAGCGCATGCAGGTGACCGCGAATTTCGAAGCGACTTTCGACAATCTGATCCGCTTCGTAAACCTGCTGGACAAATCGAACCGGCTGATGATCATCGAGAGCCTGAATGCAACTCCGCAGCAGGACGGCAAGCGGCTAACCGTTTTGCTGAAGCTGGATACTTTTGTCAGAGAGGATGGCTCGCCGCAATGACCTGGTCGCAGATAAAGGTCGGGGCGGAACCGAAGAAGGTGGCGATCCTGGCGGCGCTGCTGCTGGCGGCGGGTTATTTCTTCATCTCCAGTAGAAACTCGGGCGATTCGGGAGCTTCGGCGAAATCTACGCCGGTTGCCGCGCCGCCGGCCGTCGTTCCGGGAAAGGGCGCGCGTCCGGCGGGCCGCCCGAACCGGGCGACCAAGGCGGGATTGGGCAGGAATGACAAGGATTGGCGGGCGAGTATCCGGAAGATCGACGATCCAAACGTGGACCCTACGCTGCACCTGAATCTGCTGGCGAAGTTGCAGGATGTCAAAGTGGAGGGCGTCGGACGGTCGTTGTTTGAAATCGGCGCCGCGCCCGCGGTTGTGGTTGCGAAGGAGCCGGACAAGATCAAGCCGGCCGCGAAACCTTTTGTGGGGCCGGTGCAGCCTAAGCCGCCGCCTCCGGACGTGAAACCTCCCACGCCGCGGGCGCCGCAAATTCCGTTGAAGTTTTATGGCTTTGTGAATCCATCCAGGACGGACATCAAGCGCGCCTTCTTCCTGGACGGCGAAGAAATCATCATCGCGGCCGAGGGTGAGCTGGTCAAGAAGCGCTACAAGGTTCTGCGCATCGGAGTAAACTCGGCAGTAGTGGAAGACACGACGTTCAAGGGCGACAACACACAGCAGACGCTGCCGCTCGAGTTGGAGATGAACGGATGAAACGGCGGACTGAATCCGGGTTTGCGATGCTGTTCGTGTTCGTGATGGCGGCCGCCATCGCGATCGGCCTGTACATCGAAATTCCGCGGGTGGCTTTCGAATCGCAACGCCAGAAAGAGCAGATGCTGATCGACCGCGGCGGCCAGTATCAACGCGCGATCCAGCTTTTCTATCGCAAGTACCGCACCTATCCGCAAAATTTGGACGACCTGGAGACCACGCGCAATATACGGTTCCTGCGGCGCCGCTACAAAGATCCGCTGACCGGCAAGGATGAATGGCGGCTGATCCACGTTGGGCCGGGCGGCGTGCTGACGGACTCGCTGGTGCAACCGGCCAATCCGCTAGGCGACAAGAGCAAGGGAACCACGGCCGACACTCAGACGGGAACGGACACGAATAGCGGCGTCAACATGGCGGGGCGCAGGCCCAGCGATAAGACGCCGGGCATGGGGCCGGAGCAGCCGGTTGGCGCGAACCCCGATCCTTATGCGCCGCAGTATCCGCAGCCGCAGTATCCGCCGCAGCCAGGGCAGCCGGCGCAGCCTGGGCAACCCGGACAGCCGCAGGATCCTTCGCAGCCCGGACAGCCGGGGCAACCGGCGGATCCATCGCAAACTGGACAGCCAGGACAGCCGCAGGTTCCCGGGCAGCCCGGGCAGCCGCAGTATCCTTCACAGCCCGGACAGCCGGCTCAGCCGCCATATCCGGGACAGCCTGGACAACCGCAATATCCCGGACAACCGCAGTATCCTGGGCAACCTCAATATCCCAATCAACCGGGGCAACCGTCGTATCCTGGGCAGCCTCAATATCCGAGTCAACCGGGGCAACCGTCATACCCTGGTCAGCCTCAATATCCCGGACAACCGGGGCAACCGGTGTATCCCGGCCAGCCTCAATATCCCGGACAACCGGGGCAACCGGTGTATCCCGGCCAGCCGAATCCGTATGGCGGCGTTCCGCCGCAGTATCCGCCGGGTCGTCCTAATACGCCAGCACAAAAGTATCCCGATCCGACTGTTCCCGGTCAGGCGCCAGGCGGCAATCCGGGCCAGCCGAATCAGGCGATCGGCGTGATTCAGAATCTGCTAACAACGGCGCGGCCGGCGCCTTCGACGCTGGGCGGATTTAGCGGTGGAGGCGCGGGACTGGCGGGAGTCGCGAGCACGGCCAAAGGTGAAGGCATCCACCTCATCAACGATCGCAGCAAGTATCAGGAGTGGGAATTCATCTACGACTTGAAGAACGACAAGTCATCGGCGGGGCTGCAACAGCAGCAACAACAATTACAACAACAGCAGCTAAATCAGCAGCGCCAGGGCCAGCCAATACAAACACCTCGCCGGACCCCGCGCAACTAGTCAAATAAACATCTCTTCGTCGCTGGTGGCCTGCGCCACGCTCGGCCGCGAACCGCGTCCCAGATACGCCAGCGCGGTGCGGATGCCGGCCGCGATCCCGTTGATTTCGCGCAAGGGCCGCATGATGCCGGTGTGGACCAGGGCCACCGTCTCATGCGCCCGGCTAACGGTATCGTCCAGCACCAGCTCCACGCGCTCCAGTTGCGCCTTCGCGCGCGAGGTGGCGTCCGTCACCACTTCCTCAACCATTGCCAGTTGACTCTTGGTGGAAGCCAGAATCTCGCCGGCTTGGGAAGTGATTTCCGCGATCTGCCGCTTGCTCAACTCCACCGTCGCTTTGGTGCTTTCCATCAATCCTTCGAGTTTTGGCACCAGGGCCTGCACCTTGGGAACCAACGGCTCGATCTTTTCCCGCAGCGCCTTGATGGCCTTGTTCATGTTCACCAGCATCGCCGCCTGAATGACCAGCGCGATGGCTGCGATGATGACAAACGCTGTCATAACGTACAGCAAAATATTCTGGTCCATGATGAAACCTTAGGTTGGAATCAGATTCCCTCGGTAACGTCCGAGGCCGGCGCGCCGCTGACGGCTTCGCGATAGGCTTGCTTGCCCGCTTCCAGGGCGGAGCTCAAGTGGTCGCGCTGCCGGTTCACCACATTCTTACCTTTTTCGATGACCTCTTCGGCGGTTTCCCGCAGGTCGCTGGTGCGCCGCTTCAGATATTCCTTGCCTTCATCGGCCTTCGAGAGCAAGAGATCCCGGGTCTCGGCGCCGGACTTGGGCGCAAACAGCAGACCCACCGCCACCCCCAGTCCCAATCCCAAAAAGAAATACGAAAACTTATTGTCGTCCTCCATGTTTTTTATCCTTTCCTCCTAGAGTCAATAGCTGCTTCTACAATAGCAGTCTCTTATCTGATAGTGTTCCAATTGAGTGGACAAACGCAAGCAAAAATTGTTGGACCAGGAGCAACTGATAAATTATGCGGTGCGGGCTCTGGGGGGGCGCGCGCATTCGGCCGGTGAACTTCGGGAAAAGTTGAGCCGGCGGGCTGCTTCTAACAGCGACATTGACGTGGTGCTGGCGAAGCTGCGGGAATTCGGCTATCTGAACGACCAACGGTTCGCCGAGAATTTCGCGTCGGCGCGGCTGGAGAATCAGGGATTCGGGAAGATGCGCGTGCTGCGCGAGCTGCGTCAAAGACGGGTTGCGCCGAAACTGGCCGAGCAGGTCACCGAGCAGGCTTTTCAGGACACCAACGAGACCGATTTGATCGAGGCGTTTCTGAAGCGGAAATACCGGGGCAAGCAGCTTGGGCCTTTCCTGGCCGAGGAGAAGAATCTGGCGGCCGCATTCCGGCGATTACGGTATGCCGGATTCTCGTCGGGAGCGTCGATACGGGTTTTGAAGCGGTATGCGAGCAGGGCGGAGGAGTTGGAATCGATGGAGGAAGAATGAAGGCTGGTTCGTTGGCAATTTTTGTCGCGATGACTTGGGGGCTAAACGCGCAACAGCCGCTTGCACAACCTGGCGTCAAATGGACCGAGGACCAGCTTCGCCAGGCGGTGGCGCCGGCGCGGGTGGGGCGAAAGTTGACGCCGAAATCCTGGCCGGGGAATGCGCGAGTCGCCGTGTGCCTCAGCTTCGATGTGGACAACGAGTCGTATTTGTTGGCTCGCGGGGAAACTTCGCCGACAACTTTGTCCGCGGCGGATTTCGGGGCGCAAACGGGATTGCCGAGGATTCTGGAGCTGCTGGATCGCTATCAGGTTCCAGCTTCGTTCTTCATTCCGGCGGTCAGCGCGATCATACATCCGGAGATGATCCCGGCCATTCTCAAGCGGGGGCGGCATGAGATCGGCGTGCACGGATGGATTCACGAATCGCTGGCGCCGCTGGGAGAGGCCGAGGAAGAGCGGCTGCTCAACCAGGCGATCGACTATCTCACCAAGGCGTCGGGCAAACGGCCGGTTGGCTATCGCGCGCCCGCTTGGGCGTTCAGCGCGCACACGCTGGGGTTGCTGCGCAAACACGGATTCCTCTACGACAGCAGCTTGCAGGCGATGGATGAACCGTATGAGATTGTTTCGAACGGCGAGCCGACGGGGCTGATCGAACTGGCGATCGATTGGACGCTCACGGAAACGCCGTATCTGGGCCGGGGCGGGACGATGCCGTCGCCCGAGTTGCTCTATCAGTTGTACAAGGAAGAATTCGATGGAGCCTATGAGCAACGCACCATGTTCGTGCTGACGCTGCATCCGCACGTTACGGGGCATCGCGCGCCGATGCAGCATCTGGATAAGTTCATCGCGTACATGAAGTCGAAGCCGGGTGTTTGGTTTGCGACGGGCGAGCAGATTGCACAATATCTGAGAACCTTTCGATAATCTTTCCTAATCCATCGACAGGCCGATTTTCAATCGGCGGCAGGATGCCATCCTGCCCCACAAGAAATCCGGTGACACAAAATCTGGGGATTATAATTAGGAAGCATTCGCTATGAATCGGCAAACCATCGGTACTTATCAGATCCTCGGGGAACTTGGGCATGGTGGAATGGGCGTGGTTTACCATGGCCGCGACCCGGCCATTGGACGTCCCGTCGCCATCAAGGTTATCCGAGTCGATGCGGGCGCCACGCTCGAACAGGGCGCCGAATTGCGGCAAAGGCTGATACAGGAAGCGAGTTCCGCGGGCCAGTTGTCGCATCCCGGCATCGTCACTATTTATCAGTTGGGCGAAGAGGGATCGGATGTTTTCGTGGTCATGGAGTTCATCAAAGGCGACTCATTACATCAACTCCTCTCGGACAAAGTTCCGCTCGATCAATCGAGGGGGCTGGAGATGCTGCGCCAGATCGCCGAAGCTCTCGACTATGCGCACCGCGCCGGCATCGTCCACCGCGACGTCAAGCCCGCTAATATTCTGGTGCGCGAAGACGGCTGCATAAAAGTTGCGGACTTCGGCTTGGCGAAAATGATTCAGGATCACACGCGCAGCCTGACAGCCGCCGGCGTCAGCCTGGGATCGCCGGCGTACATGTCGCCGGAGCAGGTTCGGGCCGAACAGATCGATGGCCGCTCGGATCAATTCTCGCTGGCTATTGTCGCTTTTCAGATGCTCACCGGACGGCTTCCGTTCGCCGGCGATAGCGCACATGCAGTGATGTTCCAGATTGTTTCCGCCGATCCGCTGGCTCTCCAGGATGCGTGCGGCCACCTGCCGCCCGGAGTGACGGCGGCGCTTGGAAAAGCACTGGCGAAAAACGCCAACGACCGGTATCCGACGTGCGCCGCGTTTGTGCGCGAACTGGCCGAACATTCCCATGCATCCACCGCGGCTTCGGAAGCGGCGACGGTGAAGGTTGCCGCGTTAGCGCCCGCGCCAGCAGCTCAGTCCGCGCCAGTCTCGCAGTCCAAGCCACCATGGTTGCTCATTGCAATTCTTCTGCTGGTATTGCTTCTGGCCGGTGGAGGCTATTGGCTATCTCGATCCAAACGCGGCGGGGCCTCGGGTTCCGGCGCGGCGGCCGGCGACAGTACGCCCGCCCAGCCCGATCCACCGCTGATCAAAGCGATCGATGAGGGGCGCATGGACGATGCCAGGAATCTCATCGCGAAAGGCGCCGACGTAAACGCGGCCAATCAAAACGGGGTCACCGCCCTGATGCAGGCCGCAATCGGTTCCGCGTATCTTCCGGACAATGTGCCCGCCGTGAAAATGTTGCTGGAAAAAAAGGCCAACGTGGATGCTCAGGATAAACGCGGACTGACGGCGCTCCATCACGCCGTTGCCGAAGGGAAGACGGATGCCGCGAATCTGCTGCTGGACGCGAAAGCGAATCCGAACATGAAAGACGCCGCCGGCATGACGCCGCTGCTGGCGGCAGTGGAATACGGACGTAGCGCCATTATGAAGACGTTGCTCGAGCGCGGCGCCGATATTGAAATCGCGGATGCCACCGGCACCACTCCGTTGATGCGCGCCGCGGAGGGCTCAGCCTACGCGCCGAACAACGCGCCTTTCGTCCAGGCATTGCTCGACAAGGGCGCGAAACTGGAGACCCAGGATGCGCAAGGGCGGACTGCGCTCAACCGCGCCGCCGCGGAGGGAAAAGTCGACGGTGTCCGCTTGCTGCTCGACAAGAAGGCCAATATCAATACGAGGATGAACAACGGCTCGACGGCATTGTTGAACGCCGTTGCCTACGGCCGCCAGCCCGTGGTTCAATTGCTGCTCGAACGTGGGGCCGATGTCGATCAGGCCAACTCGTCCGCCGATACGCCGCTGATGATTGCCGCCGAAGGCGCGTCGCTGCCCAACAACGTGCCGGTTTTGACGATGCTCATCGGCGCCAAGGCCAAGATCGATTTGCTGGATGCGCGTGGACGCAACGCGCTGCATCGGGCATCCACGGAAGGCAAGGAGGACGCGGTGCGTCTGCTGCTGGAAAAGAAGGCGGACATAAATCTGAAAGCCGCCGATGGATCGACGCCTTTGATGCAGGCGGTGACCAACAACAAACTTGGCGCCGCAACCGTACTGATGGATCATGGAGCGGATGTGAATCTGGCGGACGCCGGTGGAAATACGCCGCTGATGGCGGTGGCGGAGGGCTCGTATTATCCGAAGGGGCAGGGCGACATGATTGCGCTGCTGCTGAAGCACGGGGCGAAAACGGAGATTAAGAACAACAACGGTCAAACCGCGCTGGACAGGGCCACGGAATCCAAGAAAACCGAAGCGATCCAGTTATTGCAAAAGAAGTAGCAATTGTGGGGCAGGTTGGTGCCTGCCGCCGATTGTTAATCGGCGTGTTGCTGAATTGCCGGGTATCGAAGGCCGATTTTCAATCGGCGGCAG